>DATCYX010000471.1:0-12027 GCA_036526235.1 Anaerolineales bacterium
AAATATTGTTCATGAGTTTCGCACTCCACTTACAGCGCTCAATGCTTCTATTGAGCTGCTCCTGGATCAGGAGAAGCGAGGAGACCCTGCCGAGCGGCATGCGCTGCTCAAAGGCTTGCAGGTGAGCGTGATTAATCTTCAAACGTTGGTGGATAACCTTCTGGAAAGTGCCAGTTTTGAGGCAGGGCATTTTCGTGTATGGCCACGTCCTTATGATCTCTCTGATTTGGTTTCTGAAGCCGTGCGTACCATGCAGCCCCTGTTGGAAAAATATGGTCAGCACCTTCTGATAAGGTTGCCAGTCGATATCCCATTGGTCCATATTGATCCACGTCGGACCGCGCAAGTGTTGGTGAACCTGCTTTCCAATGCCAGTAAATACGGCCCACCTGACGTCGAGATTATATTGAGCGTGCATGTGGAAAATAACTCGGTGCGGGTGAAAGTAGCAGATAGCGGCCCTGGGATTTCTCCAAAAAGACGGGAAAGACTTTTTCAGCGATTCACTTACCAAGATATGGAAGAGACTAATCTTAAAGTTGGCGTTGGCCTCGGCTTGTCTGTGGTCAAGGCTATTATTGAAGCCCAAGGGGGGAGAACAGGTGTCGATACACCTGCTGGGGGCGGGACTATATTCTGGTTTACTGTACCTATAGTGGAAGAGCCATGAAAGCATTAATTGTTGATGATGATCGTGTGCTGGCGGATGTTGTCGCTTTCGCCTTGCGGAGAGAAGGATTTCAGGTAATCCAAGCCTATGACGGACAAACCGCCCTGGCTTGTTGGGCGGAAGATAAGCCCGATCTGGTTATTCTGGATGTTAATCTGCCCAAGATGGATGGGTTTACTGTGTGTCAGCGCATCCGTAAAGAAGCCGACACGCCTATCATCATGCTCACGGTGAGAGGCGAGGATGGCGACGTTGTGCACGGTCTGGATTTGGGCGCGGACGATTACATCACGAAACCCTTCAGTCCAGGGCAGCTGGTTGCCAGAGCGCGTGCCGTGCTGCGCCGCAGCGGAATGCCCGTTATCCCTTCACCACGCCAGGTGGGCGACTTGGCATTAGATCCCAGCCGCCGCGAAGTGCGGATTGGTCGGGGGCAACCCGTTCCTTTGACTCATCTCGAGGGGCGCTTACTCGACTGCTTGATAGTAAATGTAGGGCAAATATTGACTTACGATGCGATCATTGATCATGTCTGGGGGCCGCGCGGGGGTGATCGGGATATGTTACGCCAGTTGATCCGCCGCTTAAGAGGCAAAATCGATTCTGGCTTGCCCTCTTCAGTTTATATCAAGACCGTTGCAGGACTTGGATATGGGTTGATCGTGGAAGATGGGTTGAGTTGAGTCTCCCTCAGGATACATGCTCCAAAAAGTTAATTTAGTTATCAAAATTAGCTAAGGGTCATACCAAATCGGGTGTTTTGCAGGCGATCCGTGACTGAAAAGCACCCGTTTTGTTTTAATTCGCTAATTTGCGGGGTCGCTAACAGCACAAACGGCCTCTATATTTGACATTAAGTGAATTTTGTCACAAATTTATCACAGCTTTGTCACAGATTTTGTCATTCTCACCGGATACATTGAAATTAGGACGGACTTCTATTGTTCAAGCCAGAAGTCCCAAACGAAGCAGATGCGAAAAAAGGCTTCCGTTTATTGGAAGCAGTATCTGGGGGCGGAGCGCGTAACAACATTGATCTTGCTTTGATATGGCGAGAGGGGGCAGTGCGTTAGCCGCAATATTTTATCGTGTTTAACCGGTCTTTGGTGCAAAATGGCAGTGTAACTGACACTCCCGCCGCTACATAGCGGTGGGGGCACACAATATGCCTTTTGTTCCAAATACATGCGATATTGGAGGAGTGATGGTGCAAGACGTCAATCTTTCTCCCTTAGATCAGATTCGCCTTTGTGAAGCAGAGGTTACCCGGCGGATTGCTTCTGCGCGCCAAGCAGCTGAAAAAAGTGTGTTGAAAGCACGTTCAGAATCGGCCACATTGAAACAGCAATCCAGGGAGCGCGGCATAAAGAGGGGCCAGTCGCAATATGAAGAGATCATCACTCGCTCCGAAGAGGAGGCGAAAGTAATGGTAGCCCAGGCACACAGGCGATCTGATGAATTACTCCGTCGCGGTCGCCGGCGGATTGAGGAGGCCGTACGTCAAGCGGTAAATATTGTCATCGGTTTGGATGGAGAAATGTCCGACCCATGAATATCGAGATGATTCCGCTGCAAATTATTGGTCTAAAGAGTGACCTGCAAGATGTGCTACATAGCCTGCGTAAGATTGGCTGCATGCACATCGACGAGCTAACAGAGTCACCGGAAGTATCTGCACGTCCTCTGACGCTTGATCGGGAAGCGATACGAAAGCAGGAGGAAATGGGATTCCTGTTAGCCCGCATTGATGGTTTACTGGATGTGCTGGGTATCCATCGAGAGCCAGCAGAACAAAGCGAGCTAAGTGATGCACGCCCAGGGGTAGAGGCACTGATGGCCAAAGTCCAGTCTTTAACTGCCCAACGCGAGAAGCTGCAGGCTGAGATGGCTTCATTGCCCCGCTATGAAGCAACGCTTAAGAAGCTGCTCCCCATCATCCCACCTTCGGCGCGCGATCCAGGCCAGGGGACAGTAGGCATTTTGGTCAGCCGATCGCATGTGGGTGTGTTGGACTCGGTTGGCAAGACCGCAATGGATATCACCAATGGGCGCGCCGAGGTCGTAGCTAGCGACATCGATATATCCACGCGTGCGATGTTGATCGTCTTCCCAGCGGATTTTACCGCCGAGATCGAGAGTCTGCTGGGGCGTGAGGATGTTTCGCGGCTGCGCTTACCTGCTGAGCTAGGTGAAGGCTCTCCGGATGTCGTCATGGCTGCGTTACGCCGTCGCTTACTGGCTATCCCTGAAGAGCTCAAATCGATAGAACAGGAATTGGCAGGATTGGCGGTGCAATGGCGAAATCGCCTGCTCTCTTGGCGCGAGGCACTCCGAGAGGAGCTGGATTCCACCAGTATCCTCTCCCGTTTCGGTGAGACAGATATGACCTTCGTCTTGGTAGGGTGGGTTCCGGTGGTTGACCTGGAAAAAACGCGTGAAGCTTTGCGTAATATTGTTGATGAACGGATTTTCATCCAGAGGCTTCCGCTGACTCCTGAATTAAAAAAGCGCGCCCCGGTTTCCCTAAGCAACCTCCTGCCAGCCAAGCCGTTTGAGAGCCTGGTAAACCTGCTGGCGTTGCCGCGCTATGGCCATATCGACCCAACGCTATTGATGGCCATATTTTTGCCGATATTCTTTGGCATGATCTTGGGGGATGTGGGTTATGGTGTCCTGCTGCTAATTCTCTGCCTTGGGTTGATACGTCGTTTCAAAGCCGGCGTGGCCCGCGATGTGCTTACCATATTAGCGATAGGTGCAGGTTGGTCTGTTTTGTTCGGCTTTTTGTATGGGGAGGCTTTTGGGACGCTTGGAGAGCATTGGGGGATGCACGCACTCTGGTTCGATCGAGCCAGCCCGGAGAATGTCGCCGGTTTGCTAGTGATGACAATAGCTATTGGCGCTGCGCATATCACCCTAGGATTAGTGTTAGGTGTGTGGGAAGCTTACCGCGACCGCAGCCGCAGCCATTTATTGGAGCGGAGTGGGATGCTGGTAGGGCTGATCGGCTTATTCTTCCTGGTTGGTGTCTTGGTAGATTTTCTGCCACAGGCATTGATGACACCAGCAATTGTAGGCATCATCATTGGCATTGTATTGGTGGGTACACCACTGGGGTGGTTGGGTATCCTCATGGGACCCATTGAGTTCATCAGCCTGATCGGAAACGTCCTGTCTTATTTGCGCATAGCCGCTATCGGGCTTGCTTCGGTCTATCTGGCTAAGGTAGCCAATGATATGGCTGGGATGGTGGGTAACTTGATTGTAGGCGTAATCCTGGCAATCCTGATCCATGCGCTGAACCTGGTAATGGGTGCCTTTAGTCCCACTATCCACAGTTTACGCCTGCATTATGTTGAATTTTTCCGAAAGTTCTACGAAGGTGGCGGTAGACCATATCAGCCATTCCGCAGTCAAGTTGCCAAGTAAATTAGCGAAGGGTTGTCGTATACATCCCTTCAACTGGAGGTTCACATGGAAGGATTAACTGCAATTGGTGCTGGCCTGGCCATTGGCCTGGCTGCTATTGGCACTGGGTTAGCTCAAGCGCGCATAGGATCGGCGGGAGCAGGTGTCATCGCCGAGAAGCCAGAAGCCCTGGGTCCAATTATCTTGCTCATCGCCATCCCGGAGACGATGGTAATTTTGGGCTTTGCTGTGGCGGCTATGGTCTTGCTCTTGGGCGGGTGAAATGAGTCTTGAATCTATCCTGGCAGCTATACGCGCCGGTGGTGATGCTCAGTTTCGCGAGATCGAGTCAGGTGCTCGTACTCAAATCTACGAGATCATGGCAATTGCCCGCATGGAAGCTGAGGATATTGAGGAGAAAGCCTGCAACGATGCAGTGGCGCCATCTGCAAAGGAACGCGCCCGCATCATCCACCGGGCGCGTCTCGAATCCATGCACATAGTTGGTGAAACCTGCGAGGGGTTGATCAATACGACCCTTGAGCGGACGCGAGGCGTACTGGCTGGCTTGCGCACCGATCGAGCTTATCCCGATGTGCTCTGCCGCCTGCTTGAAGAGGCTTTGCAGGAGCTTCGAAGCTCTCTGGGAGATGAAGGTCTCATCCACTTAGAAGCTGATCCTCGCGACGCTGATCTTTTGCAAAGTATGCTGCGCCAAATGGGGTTGGAGCTGGATGTGAGTTTTACCCTGGATAGCTGGGGAGGCTTGATTGCCAAGAGTGAAGATGGACGTGTGGTGGTCGCCAACATTTTAGAGACGCGCTTGGAGCGCGCTCTTCCCTATTTGCGTCAATACCTGGCTGCTTACTTTGAGGATGAGCAGTGGCAGACTTCGACTACGGTAACGCACGCTTACGCGCCATGAAGTCCCGTCTGCTAGCACAGCGCGAGCTCGAAACGCTAGCAGAATTGGGCAGCATGCACGGATTGATCTCTGCGCTGGCGAAGACAGCTTACCAGAGATCGATTGAAGCTGCCCTGACACATGCCTCAGGCCTGGAATGCATTGCGCAAGCGATTCGAATGGATTTGATCAACACGTTTGGGAAAGCGCGGGGTTTCTTTGCCAACGATGCTGAAAATATGGTAGCTATTGTCTTGCGACCTTATGACCTGCACAATCTCAAGGCGATTTTACGTGGTCTTTCCCGAAATATTCCTTCCGCAGAAATCCTCAACGTATTGCTGCCGGTGGGCGATTTGCATTACGCCGTGTTGGCCGAGCTGACTAGGGTGCCTGGTCCGCGTGTAGCCATTGACTTGCTAGCCAGCATGAACGAACCTATTGTCCAGCCCCTGCTCAAGTTGCGCGCTCGCCATCCGGGTGCGGACCTTCCAGAGATGGAGCTGGCACTGGATCAATGGCATTACCAGGAAGCCTGGATATTTGTTCAAGCCACGCCCTCTGCTCACGAGGTGCTGGCCTCAGCGCTAAAAATCGAAGCGGATACAAATAACCTGCTCACCGTGCTGCGTTTTGCCCATGAGCCAGAAGAACGTAGACACTTATTGGAGAGCGGGGGTGCTGGGGGAGTGATCGAGCTTCTGGTCGAGCCTGGCTTTTTACCGAGGCCTCTGCTCGTGAATTTGGGCAACCAGGATAACCTGGAAGCAGCCATCGACTTGCTAGCGGGGACGCGCTATAAGCCTGCATTGAGGATGGGGTTGCAAGCTTTCAAAAAAACTGGTCGTCTGAGCGAGATAGAGAAGCACCTGAAGCGCTACCGCTTGAATTGGCTCAAGAACTTGATCTTCAAAGATGCGTTAGGCATCGGCGTCTTCTTGGGTTATGTGGCACTCAAGATTAATGAAATTAACAACCTGCGCTGGATCGCGCATGGGATTCACTTTGGGTTGGAACCCCGCGAGATAAAAGCTGAGCTGGAGGTTGCTGGATGAGTCGTGTGTTGGTCATCACGCGTCCACACCTGGTCGATGGCTTCCGGTTGGCAGGGGTTGAGGCTTTTGCCGCAGAGGATGTAGAGACCGCTCAGGAGCTCATTGAGAGCTGGGTGGAGGCGGGTGAATCTGGATTAGTGGCAATTGATGATGCCTATCTCGAGCACATCAATCCCATGGTGATCAGGCGTCTGGAGGCTTCTGATCAACTGGACTATCTCGCCATACCCGGTGGAGAGCCTCTCGGACCGGAAACCTCGCGGCGGCAGCGCTTGGCCCAGCAAATTCGACGGGCGATCGGCTTCCACATTACGTTTAAGGGAGAAGATGAACAATCCTCTTGAAATGGGATTGGAAGATCCATCCGGAAAAATTATCCGCATTGCCGGCCCGGTGGTGGGGGCTGTGGGATTAAACCGAGTCCGTTTGTATGATGTCGTCCTTGTGGGGGAATTGGCACTAGTGGGCGAGGTGATCCGCCTCTCGGGTGATCTGGCGATCATCCAGGTTTATGAGGACACATCGGGTGTGCGCATTGGCGAGCCAGTGGTCAATACTGGTCTACCCTTGGTAGCACAGCTTGGTCCAGGGCTGCTTGGGAGCGTATACGATGGACTGCAACGTCCGTTGAAGGTTATTGCAGCCTCCACAGGCGATTTCATCCGGCGCGGGGTTCAGGCTCCGCCTTTGCCAGAAGAGGCTGTATGGACCTTCACACCGCACATATCGAAAGGGGATCGGGTTGGACCTGGAGATTTGTTGGGGGTCGTGCCTGAAACGAAAACCCTAGAGCATCGCATTTTAGTCCCACCAGGTCGGCGAGGGAAGGTAATTGAGACGCGCAGCGGTGAAACGAGATTGAACGATGTCGTGGTCAAGATTGAATCTTCTGAAAATCACCATAAAGAGCTTTTTGAGATCACGCTTGTCCAGCGCTGGCCTGTCCGGCAGCCCCGTCCGATTCAAACCCGCTTGCCCCCCAAGTCACCACTCATCAGCGGCACGCGTGTTATCGATGCCTTTTTCCCGGTAGCCAAAGGTGGTTCGGCAATTATCCCTGGGGGTTTTGGCACGGGTAAGACTGTGGTGGAACATAGCCTGGCTCGATGGGCGGACGCCGATGTGGTGGTCTACGTGGGCTGCGGCGAGCGGGGTAACGAGATGACCGAGGTCTTGGAGGAGTTCCCTGTTTTGGAAGACCCGCGCACTGGAGCGCCTCTGATGGAGCGCACGGTGCTCATTGCGAACACCTCCAATATGCCCGTTGCAGCACGTGAAGCCAGCATTTATACCGGTATTACGATTGCTGAGTATTACCGAGACATGGGGTATGCTGTGCTCTTACTGGCTGACTCAACGTCTCGCTGGGGCGAGGCTTTACGCGAGATCTCTGGGAGATTGGAGGAAATGCCGGGCGAGGAGGGCTATCCGGCGTATCTGGCAGCGCGTTTGGCAGAATTCTACGAGCGCTCTGGACGTGTCATCTGCCTCGGGGGGCGCGAGAGTGAGGAGAAAGCAAGGCGGATTGGCTCAGTGACAGTGGTTGGAGCAGTCTCCCCGCCAGGTGGTGACTTCTCCGAACCGATGACCCAGAATTCGATGCGGGTTGCTGGCACCTTCTGGGCATTGGATTATAGCCTTTCGCGCAGCCGCCATTTCCCAGCCATTCACTGGATACCCAGTTATTCCTTGTATGATCTGCGGGAATGGTACCAAAAACAAGTTGCGCCAGATTGGGCAGACCTGATCACTGAGGCTATGGCACTGCTCCAGCGTGAAGTGGAGCTGCTTGAGATTGTCCAATTGGTTGGACCAGATGCGCTTGCTGAAACCGAGCGGGCGGTACTCAGTGCTGCCCGCATGTTGCGCGAGGATTTTTTGCAACAGTCAGCTTATCATGAGATCGACCGCTATTGCCCTATCGAAAAAGCCTACTGGATGCTCAAGCTCATTATGGAATTCCATCAACTGGCGCAAGCAGCCATTCAATCAAATGTTTCACTCGATAGGATCACCAGCATG
The DNA here is from genome assembly GCA_036526235.1 of Anaerolineales bacterium. Taxonomy (GTDB): domain Bacteria; phylum Chloroflexota; class Anaerolineae; order Anaerolineales; family UBA4823; genus DATCYX01. The sequence continues at coordinate 8,060 of DATCYX010000471.1, forward strand.
CCTGTTATCACGGAGATTGGGCGCATGAAGGAGCTGCACCCTGAGAAGGCCGAAAAAGCCATTCGAGCGTTGCAGGATCGCGTGCACTATAGCTTTGCTGAACTGGGTGTGTAAAAATGCTGAAAACCGTACCTCGACCCAGGCTGGTTACCAAAGAATACAGTACGCTTTCACAGATTAAGGGTCCGCTGATCTTTGTCGAGCGTATCGCTGATGTGGCGTACAACGAGATGGTGGAAATCATAGATCCCGATGGTAAAACCCGCCTGGGGCAAGTGCTTGAGGTAGATCGTCAGCGCTGCATGGTGCGCATCTTCGTAGGCACGGCTGGGCTGGACCTGGAGCGCACCCATGCCCGTTTCAAAGGGGATGTTGCCCGGCTAGATGTCTCTTTATCCATGCTTGGGCGCGTTCTGGATGGCTCGGGCCAGCCTATCGATGGCGGTCCAGCTATCATCCCTGAGGCATCACTGGACATCAATGGGTTGCCCATTAATCCATCTGTGCGAACCCATCCCAATGAATTCATTCAAACCGGCGTCTCCGCAATCGATGGACTGAACACTCTAACTCGAGGTCAGAAATTGCCCATATTCTCTGGGGCAGGCTTGCCTGCCAATGAGCTCGCCGCACAGATCACAGCCCAAGCGCGCATTGCGGGTGCAAAAGCCAAAGGGGGTGAACCGTTTGCGGTGGTTTTTGCGGCTATCGGCATTACCAATCGCGAGGCTGCCTTCTTCATAGATCAATTTCGGGCCAGCGATGCGATTGAGCGCACTGTGTTGTTCGTCAATCGAGCCGATGATCCCACCATTGAGCGCCTTCTGACGCCGCGCGCCGCTTTAACCGCTGCCGAATACTTGGCCTTCACCCATCACCATCACGTACTGGCTATCCTGACCGATATGACCAACTACTGCGAGGCTTTGCGCGAGACCGCTGCAGCCAGCGAGGAGGTTCCTGGTCGGCGCGGTTATCCCGGTTATATGTACTCCGACCTGGCTAGCCTGCATGAGCGCGCTGGGCGAATCCACGGCAACCCGGGTTCAGTGACGCAATTGGTTATCCTGACGATGCCAGATGACGATATCACTCATCCGATTCCGGATTTGACCGGTTACATTACTGAGGGACAGATCGTCTTGAGCCGCGAGTTGCACCGGAAAGGGATTTACCCACCTGTTGATGTCCTGCCCTCGCTTTCGCGATTGATGAACGCTGGTATAGGAACAGGAAAGACGCGCTCCGATCACCGGGCTGTCGCAGATCAGCTTTATGCACTGTACGCAAAGGGTCGTGATTTGCGTCGCTTAGTAGCCATCATTGGTGAGGCAGCTCTCTCTGTCGAGGATCGCCAGGTGCTTGCTTTTGCGCGGCAATTTGAGGAGCGATTCGTCGGTCAAGGTTTAATTGAGCGAGATATAGCCGAGACGTTGAGCCTGGCTTGGGAACTGCTGGCACTCATGCCTGCTGAGTCATTGAAGCGGATCCCCAAAGAATTCATTGAGAAGTACCACCATCAGAAAGATCGATGAGAAAAATATCCTGCACTCGAATGGAGCTGCTCGCCCTTAAAGCGCAACTTACGCTTGCGCGCCAGGGGCGGGATCTCTTGGAAGAGAAGCGTACAGCCCTGATGAAGGAGTTTTTGAAGATCGCTGATACGATCTTGGAACGTTCTGATGTATTGCAACAATCAGCAGTGAATGCCCGGCGTGCACTGGCTCGTGCGGAGGCCATCGCTGGGTCCGAGGCGATCCAATCGGCTGCGCTGGTCACCCGATCTGAGCTACCCCTGGAGGTGACTACAGCAAGTGTGATGGGCGTCAAGGTGCCTCATATCGAGCAAAAACGTGTCTCTCGCTCGATCCTGCAGCGGGGCTACTCCATCGTTGGTTCTTCGATGACGATCGATGAGACCGCCTCCGCTTTTGAGGCGGAAGTGGATGCCATCATTGCCCTTGCTGAAAGTGAGCTGCGCTTCGCTCGCCTGGCTGCCGAAATTCGCCGTACGTCTCGCCGCCTGAATGCTTTAGATCATCTGTTGATTCCTGCGCTGGAGGCTGACTTGGATTATATCCAGATGGCTCTGGACGAGCGCGAGCGCGCCGATCATTTTCGTCTCAAACTGATTAAAAGGATTCTCGAAAGGAAGCGCATACCTAGCAATCCTGTTTAACGGAGAAGCGAACCGTGAGCCTGACCATCATTCCTAAAATTGAGCTTTCGAATTTCATTAATCGTCTGTTGCCACGGTATCACGTCGCTGGACCAGTTGCCAGCGATGGTGGTTTCGCGTTTGCATTGATCAATGACCCTGACGAGTTACAGCTGGAATACCGCACGACGATCCTGCCGCCCAAGAAGTACCTGCTTCCGCCGCGCGAAATTCTTTTCCACTTTGAGTTGGAGACCAACGGCTGGGTTCAGGCCTCATATCAGGCGCACCCTACCGTGCTGATTGGCATGCATACTTGCGATTTACACGCCTTCCAATTGCTTGAACGGGTTTTTACTTCGGGGTTTCCAGATTCAAATTACATCGATCGCAGCAGTCAAACGCTTATCATCAGTATTGAATGTCTGGCCCCATGCGATGCGCATGCCTTCTGCAAGAGCATGGGGACGCTTACTGCCGACGAGGGCTATGACCTGCACCTTACCGACCTGGGGGATGTTTACGCAGTGGATATTGGCTCAAAGCCTGGCGAAGCGTTGTTAAAGGAATATGCTCGAACCCGTACAGCAGCACCGGACGATATCTCCCGTCTGAACGCAGTGCTCAATGAAAAATGGCCTCGCTTTTCCTACCGCTTGGATTTCGATGTTAGCGATCTCCCTTCTTTGCTTAGTGTCAGCGCCAAGAGTCCCATCTGGGCTCAGCTAGGTGAGCGCTGCTTGGGGTGTGCATCCTGCACCAATGTCTGCCCCACGTGTTATTGCTTCGATGTGCGTGACGAAGTGGAAATGGACCTGCAGCGCGGGCAAAGGGTGAGAGTATGGGATTCTTGCCAGCTTGATGAATTTGCTACTGTGGCAGGTGGACACAACTTTCGCAAAAGCCAGGCGATGCGCCAGCGACACCGCTTTATGCGCAAGGGTAAATATATTTATGATGCATACGGATATATGGGTTGTGTTGGGTGTGGACGTTGCGCGCGAGCATGCCTGGTGGAAATTAACCCGGTGAGTGTATTTAATGAGCTTTACCGTCTAAGAGAGGTCGTGCAAACATCATGATCGCACCAGCTATTCCCCAAACACAATCTGGACGCACATTGGTCAATGATGAGATCTTCGTTCCGGAAATTGGCCGGGTAGAAAAGATTGAGCCCCTGACCGCGCTGGAGAAAGTCTTTACCATAGAGCTCCCCCAGGGCAAATCCCTGAACCATCGTCCCGGACAGTTCTTGGAGATCTCTGCCTTGGGGGTTGGCGAAGCCCCTATCAGCATCAGCAGCTCACCCAGTCGGAGCAATGGATTTGTTGAATTATGTGTGCGCAAGGTGGGAGACGTAACTAGCGCGCTGCATCGCCTGAGACCAGGCGACAAGGTGGGTATTCGCGGACCGTTTGGACGTGGCTTCCCAATAGAGAATGTCCGCGGAAAAGAGATATTGTTCGCGCCTGGGGGCTTGGGCTTAGCACCGCTTCGCTCGTTGATCAACCAGGTGCTTGATGAGCGTGCTCATTTCGGCCGGGTCATCATCCTGTACGGGGCGCGCGCCCCAGCGGAGCTGCTCTTCAAGGATGAGCTACGCCAGTGGGAGGCGCGGGGAGATGTGGAGTTACACCTGACAGTTGACCGTGGCGACGAGCATTGGAAAGGGCATATCGGTGTGATCACCACGCTGTTCAAAGACATCTCTGTCTACCCACGTAACACGGTGGCGGTAACCATTGGCCCCCCGGTGATGTATCGCTTTGTGCTGATGGAGCTGCTGGGTACTGGCATCTCAGAGGGAAAT
>DATCYX010000472.1:0-3762 GCA_036526235.1 Anaerolineales bacterium
CTTTGAAATCAGGGCAATTGCATATGCCCTGAGGGGCATGCGCAATCCCGCAAAACGAGGGTTTTGGGTGTTTTGGTGGGGGGATACCCCACCAAAACACCCAAATTTCTCTCTTCAGCGGTGGGAAATCACCCTAATGCGATTGCCCTACCTTTGAAATCAGGGCATTTACAACACCCTTCTGGGCATGTGCAACCTCGCGAAACGGGGGTTGGGGTGTCATCAACCCTGGCGATTCACCATCCACACCCCAAACAAGATCGTCCCTCCTCCCAAGAGCGAGGACAGCAACAGCGGCTCACTCAGCACGACTGCCGCCACGCCAACCGCCACGAGTGGCTCGAGGTAAAGAAATGCGCCGACCCGCGAAGAGGGGATAGCCTGCAAAGCGTCATACCAGGCGATATAGGCCAACCCCGACACGAACACGCCTAGGAAGATCATCGCCAGCCAGCCATCTCGGGTCAATTGCCCAAGCTCAAGGACGCCCGGGCCAGTAAACAATAACAAGGTAGAGAATAACCAGCCAAAGGACATCACGTACAACATCATGCGCGTGGCTGGATGCCGCTGCAATCCCCGCTGCGAAAGGGCTGAGAACACCGCCCAGTTGGGTGCGCTGATAAGGATTAGGAAATCTCCCGGTGTGCCAAATTTTCCTGCGGCCAGGCTAGAGAAATCACCTTTGCTTACTACCAGCAAAACACCCACCGCAGCCAGAGCGATTCCAGCAACCTGTAGCCTGCCAAGGTTTTCCTTGAGAAAGGACCAGCCTAAGAGCGCCATAAATATCGGCGTGGAGGCAATGATCCAGGCGGTGGTGGTCGCCTGGGCAGTTAACAGTCCAGTGGATTGCAGCCATTGATGGAAAGCGATGCCCAAAAAGCCCAACAAGGCGAAGTAGCCTAGCTCGCTGCGGGCAGGCCAAGCAAATTGTCGGCGTGCAGCCGTAACAATTCCCAAGATAACCACCCCAATTCCAAATCGCAGCCAAACCAGGGTCACCGGCGAGATATCTCGCAAGGCAACCTTGGTGGCAATGAAAGAAGCCCCCCAAACAATGACCGCAAACAGCGTTTCAAGATAAGGGAATATCCTACGGTCTCGATTGATCATATACAGTTGTGCGATAGATTCCCCATATCTCATAAGAGGAAATATATAGAGGCTAAAATAAGGAGCATAGCTTAATTTCGGCGGTTACCCAGCTTACCACTGGGAAGCAAGAGTGGAGATATGAGGGTTGGGTGGGGAATGACATCACCAACCGGGGAACAGCGGCCTCATCCAGGGCATGCCTAGCAGGATAGCCAGAACAGTCAGCGTGTACCAGATCGCGGCGCGCTGGTGCTTGGCATGTGGCTCAGCCGCTTTCTTGGAGAAGGCATTTCCCATGTGAGCAAAAACTACTGCCACAAACATATACACGAAATGCTCCAGGGCAAAGAAACGCGCCCCAGCATTACTCATGGCCGCCCCAAAATCAGCTAGGGCAGCCTTCGTGATCGGGCTGAAGAAAATATAGAGCAACAACCCAAGCAAAAGCTGAAGATCCATAAATGAAGTGAAGAACACGCCAGCGCGGCGGTCAGCGCTGCCCCAATCCCGCCTGCCCAGCCAGCCCCGGTAGGCTCGAACCAAAGCCAGGATAGCCAGCACGACGACAACCCAGCGCAATACATTATGAACAGCGAGTAGTATAGAATACATCGAAAGGGACCTCCATTGCAGATTATTCCAAAAACGAGACAAGCACCCGAATAGTTTAGCCGAAATTGCCTAGCGTGAGAAGGTTTCGAGGTTGATTGACTATTGCCTTCTGTGATACCATTGACATCAAGACTAGAACTCATCATAAAATGGTTATTTGGGGTGTTTTGCAGTTACTGCGTCGCAGCAAGGCACCCCCTCATCTTGTGTTTGAGAACCTTTCTAATCACGAGGCAACCATGTTCGACCTTTCCAATGAAGAGATCCTCCCCCTGGCTCAGCAGCACACATTCTGGACCTGGTCGGCACAAGGGCGAGTTGAGCCAATCCCGGTGACACGCGCCAAAGGCGTGCACTTTTGGGATGCGGAAGGCAAGCGCTACCTGGATTTCAACTCCATGACCATGTGCGTCAATATTGGGCATGGCGAAGAGCGCGTCGTTGAAGCCATCGCCGAGCAGGCGCGCCAGCTCCCCTACGCTGCGCCGAACATGGCGACCAAGCCACGAGCATTATTAGGCAAACTGCTGAGCGAGATCACGCCTGGCGACTTGGATCACTTCCTGTTCACCCTGGGCGGCGCCGACGCCAATGAGAACGCCATTAAGCTGGCACGGGCAACCACAGGCAAGCATAAAATCCTAGCCCGCTACCGCTCCTATCACGGGGCCACAGCGGGAGCTATGGCAGCCACCGGCGACCCGCGGCGCGTAACCTGGGAGCCCAACCTGATGACCGGCGTGGTACACTTCCTGGATCCCTACCGTTACCGCTCCACCTTTCACCGCTCAAACCCGAATATCTCCGAGAGCGAGTTCACCCAGGATTACCTCAATCACCTAGAAGAAATTATCATTTATGAGGGGGCGGACAGCATCGCTGCTATCCTGCTGGAAACTGTGACCGGAACTAACGGAGTCATCATTCCTCCAGATGGTTATCTTCAAGGAGTGCGAGCATTATGCGATCGCTATGGCATCCTGCTCATCGCGGATGAGGTGATGAGTGGATTTGGGCGCACCGGCAAGTGGTTTGCTGTGGATCACTGGGGCGTTGTCCCCGACCTAATGACTATGGCCAAGGGATTGACCTCGGCTTATGCCCCGCTGGGTGCGGTGGGGATGCGCCCACAAATCGCCGCCTTTTTCAACGAGCGCGTCTTTCAAAGCGGGCTGACCTTCACAGCTCACCCTATCTCGCTGGCGGCTGCTATCGCCAATATCCGCGTCATGCAGGACGACCATATCGTTGAGCACGCCGCCGCCATGGGGCCGGTGCTGCGCCGCATGCTCACTGATCTCGGCGAACAGCACCCTTCCGTGGGCGATGCCCGCTCTATCGGCCTGTTCGGCATCCTCGAGCTGGTGCGCGACCGGCGCACCAAGGAGCCCATGGCTCCCTACGACGGCTCCAGCGCAGAGATGGTTGCCCTGCGCAAGTATTGCCTCGAGCATGGCTTATTCTTATATACCCATTGGCACACTGTGCTGATCATCCCTCCGCTGATTATCACGGAAGAGCAGCTGGCTGAAGGGTTTGAGATTTTGGATAAGGCGCTAGAGATTACAGACGCAGCCGCGAATCCCTGATGCCGGAAATGGATCGCTACCCACCTCACTTATTAACAGGATCACGGGAAGGGCAGAGATAAACTGTCGTCTCGCGGGCTGTCAAAGATGAGCGCACAACCTGCTGAAAAGCCCTCCTCCCCACCGCTGCCGTCGGCCTATCTTGAGCGCATGCAACGCCTCCTGGGCGGTGAATTCGAGGCCTTCTTGCAGAGCTACCAACAGCCGCCCAGCACTGGCCTGCGCGTCAACACCCTGAAAATCTCACCCCAAGCCTTCCAGGCTAATTTTCCTTATCCCCTCTCCCCCATCCCCTGGTGCCCCTCTGGATTCTTTCTTAAAGAAACGCCCACATCACCCGGCAAGCACCCCTATCACGCTGCCGGGCTGTATTACCTGCAAGACCCATCGGCAATGATCGTCGCCGAGCTGCTTCGACCTCAAGCGGGCGAGCTAGTATTAGATATTGCCGCTGCACCAGGCG
>DATCYX010000473.1:0-7761 GCA_036526235.1 Anaerolineales bacterium
GCCCGAGAAAGTTATCATGTGAGTCCCAAATCGGCGTGACGGCGGTAGTTACGGGTTGTTCTGTTGTGGGTGATATACGCCCTTGGGAGAGGAAGGGTTGGCGTGCTGTCAAAGCGTGCTGGTAATAATCTCGAAACGAGAAATCCTGGCCTACGGTTGTGCCTGGCCCAAGTGGTACATGAAAGACCATCAAGCCTTGCGAATCCAGGCGGTATACTAGGTTGACATCAGGGCGGGCGCTCATCAGTGTGGTAAAGATGGCTTCCATGCCTCTTTTGTCCATCGATATTACTTCTTGATATGAGGCCAGGTTCTCAACCGACTGGAGAGCGTCACCTAAAGCGGTATTGGTCTCTTGGGCGATAGCGCGCGCCAGGGCGAGGTCTGCTGCTTTGACATCAGATTCGATACGTTGAGAAGCCACGCGGTCGAAAATTAACGCAGCCACAACCACTGGTCCTACAAATAAGAGATATAGCGCCAGTAATTGCAATCCCAGGTCACGTTGCAGAGATAGTTTCATCGAAATCTATCACCGAATTCCAAAAAGAATATCATGAATTATTGAATTCGCTGGTGAGGATCACGTAATGGGATCCGCTCATATCCTCGCATAAACTATCCAGTACCGTCGCCAAACGCTGTCATGATTCTTGCTACATGCTTGGCGTGTTTGAGATAAAGATCTAGCCGGATATTCTCGTTGGGCGCGTGCGCTTGAGTACCAGGGTAGCCCAAACCTGCGGTAACTACCGGTAGCTTCAGGTAATGGATAAAAGCATGGATTGGCCCGGATCCACCGGTGATCGGGATGATTTGCATCGGGTGATCGTAGACAGATTGTGAGGTTTTAACTACCATGTCGACAAAGGAGTGGTTCGGGTCGGTGCGCGCAGGGGACTCCCCACCCAGGTAGGTTATCTTCACATCGGTAAATCCTTGGTCGTCTAAGTGTCTGCGCAAACCTGATAACACCTGCTCTGGGGTTTGATTTGGCACCAAGCGGAAATCCACCTTGGCTGAGGCTTGGGCCGGCAAAACAGTTTTACTGCCTGGTCCTTGGTACCCAGACGTCAGTCCACAAATGGTGCAAGTAGGCTGAAATACCTCTGCCAGGCGCAATTCGACACCGCCATCCAGCCCGTGTAGAAAATATTGTACTCCATAACGATTCTTGTATTCGTCTGCCACTTCAGGGAGTTCTGCTATGTACTGCTCGTCTTGCTCGCTAGGCGCAACAACATTGTCGTAGTGACCAGGGATGAGAATGCGCTCGTCTGGCCCTTTTATGGTATGCAATGCCCAAACCAGCCTCCAGGCTGCATTCGGGAAAATTGATCCGCCAAGTCCCGAGTGGACATCCTGCTCCGCTGTTTCCACAGATAACTCAACATAGCAAATTCCGCGCAGGCCAAGGTGCTGGATTGGCACTTCGCGATGGTCCACCTGCCCGAACTCCCATACACAAGCATCTGCGGCGAGCTTTTCTGCGTTGTCCTTGACAAATTTATTGAGATGGACGCTGCTGGTCTCTTCTTCACCCTCGATTACGAATTTGACGTTGCAGGGCAGATCACCATTTGAGTCTATCAAGGCATCCAGCGCGAAAAGACGGCTGGTGATGTGACCTTTATCATCGCTAACCCCGCGAGCATAGAGCTTCCCATCACGCAAGCTGGGTTCAAATGGTGGGCTCTCCCAAAGCTCGAGCGGCTCAGGGGGTTGGACATCGTAATGGTTGTAGAAGAGCAATGTTTTATCGCTTTGCCCGCGCCGTTCAGCGTAAACTACAGGTGGGCCTCCGGTCTGCATGATCTCTACTGTAAAGCCTCGCTTTTTGAGTAAATCCCCAACCAAATGGGCACATTCCTCCAACCCCAGGTTTTGGGCACTGATGCTTGGTTGTGCGGCGAGCAATGATAATTCCTGAATGCTTTGCTCTAAATTTGATTCTAAGTATGTGTCAATTCCTTCAAAATTTTTCATCATTTTTCCTTAGTGAAAGATCATAGAATGCCCGATCCAATTAGGGCAAAAAATAACATTTTGAGCGTCTCACCAATCCAGCACCAGAATAAAAATTTTAGCAGGGGCATTTTTGAGATTCCGGCGATCGCGCCGACAATATCAAAAAAGGGATTAGGCAAAGCAGCCAGAAAAAGGGTTGTAAGTGGACCATTATATTTCATCCAGCCTGCAATCCGGGCGTAAATCTTGGTGCGCTCGACGATAGCCTGTCCACTAAAACCTGCCATGTAGCCAGTTAGCTCTCCCAATGCTGCACCGCTGCCAGCTGCCAGGGCGACACCAACGGGATTAAACACCGCGCCCATGGTGAAGATCACTGCTAAGCCCGGAGCGGGTAGTAGTACGGTAGCGTATGCCAAAAAGGCAAGAAAAAATATGCCCGGATACCCATAGACAGCGAACTGGTCTGCCCGGTCACGAATGCTATATATGGTGACACTGATAGCAATGACGAGCAGTGCTGCAACGACGCGCGCGATATTGATGCGAAGATTCGTCACCCGATGTTATTACCCCGCAATAAGGCTTCCAAGCGCGCCACAACCATGTCCATAGCCACGGTGTTCAATCCACCCTCTGGGATAATCACATCAGCATAACGTTTGGATGGTTCTACGAATTCTAGGTGCATAGGGCGCACGGTATTAAGGTATTGCTGGATAACTGAGTGAGTAGTCCGGCCGCGCTCCTCAATATCACGTTGCAAGCGGCGAATGAACCGGATGTCGGCATTGGTATCCACAAAAATCTTGACATCGAAGAGCGGGCGCAGGGCTGCCTCGGCAAAAATCAGGATACCTTCGACCAGTATGACCGGTTGAGGCTTGATCTGGATGATTTCCTTGGTTCGGCTGTGGGTCTTAAAATCGTAAACCGGCAAATCGACGGTTTGCCAGTCCCTAAGCTGACGGATATGGAAGATGAGTAATTCGGTATCCAATGAGTTGGGGTGATCAAAATTCACCATGACGCGTTGCGCCTCGGGAAGTGCGCTGAGGTCTTTATAATACGCATCATGCGGCAGGTAGGCGATATGGCGTGCGCCAACCCTATCCATGATGACATTGGCCACCGTTGTTTTACCGGAACCAGTACCTCCCGCGATTCCAATGACAACTGGGGTTGCACGATTTTGCATACTGGAATTATACTGGAATGGAATAAATTTGGGATGAATGAGAGGTATACCCACTCATTCATCCCAATTAAAGAGAGCCACCGAAGGGATTCGAACCCTTGACCTGACGTTTACGAAACGCCTGCTCTGCCAACTGAGCTACGGTGGCACCTGATTATGAACCCATCAAGGTTGCTGACCTCCTGGTAGGTTTGGGAGGCGCGGGTCGTAAAATTTGGGATGCGGGGCACATTATACAAGGGATAGGTAGGAATTGCAAGGCAGTCGCGTAAGACGAGGTGTGAGTTGCGCATAGCCATGATATCTTATCATACTTGTCCGCTAGCCACCCTGGGTGGAAAAGACACTGGCGGTATGAATGTGTATGTGCGCGATTTGACTCGTCAGCTTGGAAAGATGGGTATCCATGTGGATGTCTTTACGCGTTCGCAGGATGAGCACGTGCCGCATGTTTTGCACGACCTGGGTTATGGTAACCGGGTGGTACACATACCGGCAGGTCCGGAGGTACCGCTACCCAAAGAAGTTCTGGCATCTCATCTTCCTGAGTTTGTGGAAGGTATTCTAGCTTTCGCAGAAAGCAAGGGATTGCAGTACGACTTAATACACAGCCATTATTGGATGTCGGGGCTGGCAGCCCGCGACCTGAAGGCGGAGTGGAATGTTCCCATCGTGCACATGTTTCACACGCTTGGCATAATGAAGCAACGGGTGGCGCGCGTGCCTGATGAAGCAGAAGGGGACTACCGTTTGAAGGGTGAAAGTGATGTGCTCCAGCTTGCGGATCGAATTGTGGCTTCTACTTTAGCGGAGTTGGCTCAACTGCAATGGCTGTACAAAGCGAATGTGCGCAAGGTGGTTATTATTCCACCAGGCGTGGATTTGACCCATTTTTACCCTATTCCAACCGATGAGGCTAAAGAGTACATCGGTGTGCTGCCTTGTGAACAGGTAGTGCTCTTTGTGGGGCGGATCGAGCCATTGAAAGGTATTGACACGTTGATTGAAGCGATTGCGATCCTTCGACAGCGAAATGTGACGGTCTGCCTCTCAGTGATCGGTGGAGATGCGGATGTCAGTCAAGATGAATTGAGCGATGAAATGGCTCGCCTGCAAGTTCTTCGCGAGAAATACGACTTACAAGATTTGGTCACTTTTTTAGGGCGTCGGGGGCAAGATACGCTACCCTATTATTACTCGGCTTCTGAGGCGGTGGTTGTCCCATCTCACTATGAATCGTTTGGCATGGTTGCCCTGGAAGCCATGGCATGCGGTACACCAGTAGTGGCCTCGCAGGTGGGTGGGCTCGCTTACCTGGTGCAAGATGGGGTCACAGGATTCACCGTCCCAGTAGATGAGCCCCAGGCACTGGCAGACTGTTTAATAAGGCTGTTGCAGGATGCCTCTTTACGCAAGCGTATGGGGGAGCAAGCAGCTGCATTTGCACTCGACTATGATTGGGATAAGATTGCAGCGAGGATTGTCAAGCTCTATGAGGAGATTTCACGGGAAGATAGTCGATTGTCTGAAGCCGACGGAACTCCTCATTAAGTTTTGATTTCCAAACAAGCCATATAATCCATATGCGGGTCGCTGGAGACGCGATAGCGGATTGCTCGGATATTTTCAGACCATTTGTCGGCTAGCATAGCCGAGGGGGGAAATATTATTTTCGGCAATCGCTCAAGTTACAAATATTACTTGTCAGACAATTGACGATTTTACTTTTGTTTGTTAAAATAAATTTGTCAGACAAGTTGGCTTGGGTCATACGATGACTACTATTCTTATTCAACACGCCAATACGCTTGTGACTATGGATGACCATCGCCGTGAGATACCAGACGGTGGTCTTTTTATTCGGGATGGTTTCATCGAACAGGTGGGAGAGACAAGCCAGCTTCCGGAGACTGCCGATGATATCCTTAATTTACGCGATCACATCGTTCTACCGGGTCTGGTCAATACCCATCACCATTTTTATCAAACGCTGACACGGGTCATTCCAGCCGCGCAAAATGCCAACCTGTTCAACTGGCTCAAGACCCTATATCCCATTTGGGCAAAGTTGACGCCCGATGATATTTATGTCTCAACCCAAACTGCTCTGGCAGAGTTGGCGCTTTCAGGTTGCACTACGGCCTCTGATCACTTGTACATTTTCCCAAATGGCTCGCGCCTGGATGATGAAATCCATGCTGCGCAGGAGATTGGTTTGCGCCTGCATGCTTCACGCGGCTCGATGAGCCTCGGTGAGAGCAAGGGAGGCTTGCCACCTGATTCTGTCGTGGAGGAAGAGGATTTCATCCTGCGCGATTCTATCCGCTTGATCGAAACTTATCACGATTCAAAACCTGGCGCGATGACCCAAATTGTTTTGGCGCCTTGCTCGCCATTCTCTGTCACGGGTGATCTGATGCGCCAGAGCGCAGTCCTGGCGCGCCAGTATGGTGTTCAATTACATACTCATCTGGCGGAGACGCAGGATGAAGAGGCGTTTTGCCAAGAGATGTTTGGTTACCGTCCCGTTGGTTACATGCAGCACCTGGATTGGGTTGGGACGGATGTCTGGTTTGCCCACTCTGTTCACGTTAGCCAGGAAGAGGTGGGTCTGTACTCACGCACTGGCTGCGGCGTAGCTCACTGCCCAACCTCAAATATGCGTCTGGCTTCTGGTTTCGCGCCCATTTATGAGATGCTAGAAGCGCGTGTAAAGGTGGGGTTGGGTGTAGATGGCTCTGCTAGCAACGATGGCTCCCACCTGCTTGAGGAAGTTCGGCAAGCGATGTTAATGGCTCGTTTACGAGCTGCGTTAGGAGGTGCATCACTTTCAAGCGAAGGCGCACCGCCAATATTGACCGCCAGGCAGGCTTTGGAGCTCGGTACTCGCGGAGGAGCTGCCGTGCTTGGCAGGCGCGATTTGGGCTCATTAGAACCGGGTAAATGCGCCGATTTCTTTGCCATTAACCTCAATCGCTTGGACTATGCCGGCGCGCTGCACGATCCGGTCGCAGCCGTGGTTTTTTGCACACCTCAACACGTAGATTACACCATGGTAGGTGGCAAGCTGGTCGTCAAAGAGGGCCAGTTAGCTACATTGGATCTGCCTATGCTGGTGGAGAGACATAATCAGTCTGCTCACAGGTTGGTTTACAAGCCTGATTAATTACCAGCGCATATTGGGAAGCGAGCAATTACCGGAATTGGAGGAAAGATGAAAAAATCCCCTTTCAATCGTGTTGATACTAGGGCGCTGGTGGATGTTGCCATGGGGCGAGTGCCAGCCGACCTGGTGATCCGAAATGGGCGTTGGGTATGTGTGCAATCCGGTGAGATCATTCCCAATACAGATATTGCTGTGAAAGGTGAACGGATCGCTTACGTAGGACCTGACGCTGGTCATACAATCGGCAAGGAGACCAAAATCATCGATGCCCACGGGCAGTATCTTGTCCCAGGATTATTAGATGGGCATATGCATGTTGAATCAGGCATGCTGACCGTCACTGAATTTGTGCGGGCGGTCATTCCGCATGGCACGACCGGTATGTTCGTGGACCCCCATGAAATCGCCAACGTCTTTGGTCTGAAAGGCGTGCGGTTGATGGTGGATGAAGCCGTTGTGCAACCTATCCATGTTTGGGTGCAAATGCCTTCCTGCGTCCCCTCCGCTCCGGGCCTGGAGACGCCTGGGGCGAGTATAGGACCAGAAGAGGTGGCAGAGGCCATGACCTGGGAGGGAATCATCGGCTTGGGAGAGATGATGAACTTTCCCGGAGTTTTCTTCAGCGATGAGAAAATGCATGCCGAGATGGCAGAGACGCGTCAAGCCGGAAAGGTGATCGGGGGGCATTATGCCTCGCCAGACCTGGGGGTGCCTTTCCATGGGTATGTGGCTGGTGGCCCAGAGGATGACCATGAGGGCACACGCCTGGAAGATGCTGTTGCCCGTGTGCGCCAAGGCATGAAGCCCATGCTTCGCTTCGGATCTGCATGGCACGATGTAGCCTCCCAGGTTCGGGCGATCACTGAGATGGGTTTGGATGCCAGGCACTTCATACTGTGTACTGACGACTCGCATTCTGAGACACTGGTAAAAGAAGGGCATGTTAATCGTGCCGTGAAGATTGCTATCGCCAATGGTGTGCCCCCGATTACAGCCATCCAGATGAGCACCTTAAATACAGCAGAACACTTCGGGTTGGCGCGGGATGTCGGATTGATCGCTCCCGGCCGGTTTGCTGATGTATTGCTGGTTAAGGATCTCCCTGAAATGGTGCCCTCCCAGGTCATCTCACGCGGGAAGTTAATAGCGGAGAATGGTCAATTGCTGATCGACCTGCCTGCATACCCATATCCAGAATGGGCGGTTCATTCCGTCCGACAAGCCCACCCGCTGGCTGCAGAAGACTTCCGATTGTCCTTGCCGGATGGCTTCTCATCCAACCTCAAAACTGTGAGCGCCAATGTGATTGGAGTAATTGAAAACCAAGCTCCAACCCGCCATTTGAAGATAGATGTTCCTGCTCTAGAGGGCGAGGTTAATGTGGATATCTCGCGCGATTTGGCGAAAATTGCTTTGGTGGAACGCCACG
>DATCYX010000474.1:0-12271 GCA_036526235.1 Anaerolineales bacterium
TATCCCACAGGACTTGTGGGGAGCTGGCTTTCTCGCCGTTTGGGGTGTCCGCACGCGCTAACTGCTCATGGAACATATGGGGTGGTTTGGCACGACCTCTTCCTGGATCGCTTGGCTTACCGCCGTGTTCTGCGGCATGCCAGCCTGGTGCTCTCGGTTTCTCAAGGCACAGAGACCATGCTGCGCCGATATTTTGGCTCCGATTTGGCTGGCGCGCGCTTGCGCGTGATTTTGAATGGCAACGATTTCACCAAACGTGTGCCTCAGCAGCAGGCGCTAGAGCGATCCTGGCCTGAAGTACCGACGATGCTGTCTGTTGGCGATATAAAGCCTCGTAAAGGACAACACCACAGCCTGGCGGCCTTCGCACTGGTTAAGAAAGACTTACCACAGGCGCGTTATTGGATTGTGGGGAAATATCAAAATAACGAGTATTATCTGAATATGCAGCGGTACGTCGCTGAGAATGACCTGAAAGATGTCTCTTTTTTAGGGACTGTATCGGATGACGAGCTGGACCGGCTTTACCGGCTGGCCTCGCTGTTCGTGCTTACCCCGCAGCAAGAAGGTTTGAGCTTTGAGGGCTTTGGGCTGGTTTACCTGGAGGCAGGCGCCTATGGCTTGCCGGTCGTGGCAACGCGCAGCGGCGGCGTTGCGGATGCTGTGAAAGATGGCCATACTGGCTTGCTGGTCGAGCCGGGGGATGTGGAAGGGATTGCTGTAGCGCTGTTGCGCCTGCTGACTAATCCTGATCTGCTGCGCCGCATGGGTCGGGAAAACCGTCTGTGGGCTGAAAGTTTAACCTGGGAACGCAACGCAGCAGAACACTATCAAGCGTATCAAGAAGTATGTCAATGAAGATCGCGCTTGTTTCACCCACTCACCTGCCGGCGCGGCGCGCTAATACCCTGCAAGTGATGAAGATGGCTCAGGCCATGGCTGGCTTGGGTCATGTGGTGCGGGTGGCGGTACCAGGCTTTCCCTCAGAAAAGGTCGGTTGGGACGATCTGGCATATCAATACGGATTACAGCGCCGGTTCCCAGTCGAATGGCTGCCGGTTTGGCCAACGATGCGCCGCTATGATTATGGTCTGCGGGCGGTCAAGTGGGCGCGTGGATGGGGGGCTGAATTGATCTATACACGGCTGCCGCAAGCGGCAGCCCTAGCCAGCATCTTGGGGATGGCGACAATCTATGAAGTCCACGATTTTCCCCCTCAAGGAGTTGCCACCTGGCTGTTACGCCGCTTCGCTCAAGGTCGCGGGGCACGCCGACTAGTTTGCATTACCCGCGCCCTGGCGGCAGACCTGGCGGACAGGTTGGGCGTACCCGATTCGCCGCCTTTCACGGTGATCGCACCCGATGGAGTTGACCTGGAGCGCTACGATGATCTGCCCGAACCGCAGCGAGCTCGGCAAATGCTTGTAGGGGCAGATCATGATTATCCCCTGCTGCAATCCTATCGCTTCGTCGCTGGCTATAGCGGTCATTTGTATGCTGGACGAGGCGTGGAATTAATTCTAGACATGGCTGCCCGATTGCCTGAAGTAGGTTTTCTTGTGGTGGGTGGCGAGCCTGACGAGTCGCAGGCGCTGCGAAGCGAGGTAAAATCTAGGCGGCTGGAGAATGTCATTCCAGTTGGATTTGTGCCGAATGCTGAGCTGCCGCGCTACCAGGCCTCCTGTGATCTGTTTCTGATGCCCTACCAGCGCCGGGTGGCAGCATCTTCTGGCGGTGATATTGCACGTTATCTGAGTCCAATGAAATTGTTTGAGTACATGGCCTGCGGACGTCCAATTTTGTGTAGCGATCTGCCTGTCCTACGCGAGGTGCTTTCCCCAGAGATTGCCGTGCTATTGCCTCCTGATGACGTCGAAGCCTGGGTAGCCGCGATCCAATCTCTACTGAACGACCCAGCCCGCTGCCGCTCACTGGGCGAGCTGGTACGCGCTGAAGCAAAGGGATATACCTGGGAGGCGCGCGCTAGTCAGATTTTAGAGGGGATAGAACGCAAATTTGTCTTTGCTGAACATGAGTCTTAGCATGAAACGATTCAGTGATGTGCTTTATATCACGCTGTTAGCCCTATTGTTATTTGGTGCGCTATTGGTAATTTTTGATCATGCGATGTTGAAAGGCTACTTCAGGGATGAGAATCAATTCATAGCCAGCGGTAAATTGCTGCAAGATGAGGGTTTGTTGCCCTATCAGGATTATCCCTACTTTCATATGCCCAACCTGACGTTTATCTATGCCTTGATCTACCAGGTGACAGATTTCACACTGCTGGGTGCGCGTTCTTTTTCGGTTCTCAGCGCTTGGGGAACAATACTTGCCTTGGTCTACGCAGCAAACTGGTTTTTTCAATATCGCTCCAGGTGGTTGCGGTTAGCTGTGGGGGCGGGAGGTGTGTTGCTACTCCTGCCTAATCCGTTGTTCCGCTTTACTGTTGGGCTAGCCTGGAACCACGATTTTTCGGTCTTGCTTTGCTTAACAGCTGCACTTGTCTTGCTTCATGTTATCCAGTTTCGGAATATTAAATGGCTGGGTCTGTCTGGCTTTTTGCTGGGGGCAGCGATAGGGACAAGACTAACATTCATGACTGCTTTAGTTCCATTCTTGGGAATTTTGGCGCTCTTTCCCAATGATCGTCCGTCTAAAAATAGAGCTCGTGCGTGGATCTATTTTGGAGCTGGATTCTTGGTCGCCATGCTGCCCTCCATTTTATTATTTCTCTCTGCTCCTCGGGAGTTTATATTCGGAAATGTCCAATATGCCTGGTTAAATACACTTTACCGGCAGGCTTCTGAGTTTGAAGGCCCTATGACCTTCTCTGGTAAGCTCCTTTTTTTAAGTGAGAGAGTTTTAGATCAGCCAGGCACACTTGCATTGCTAGCAATGGTGGTGTTGTTTCCCATTTTCGGTGCGGCAGAAAATCGAAGGCGATCAAGGAGTCTTATCCTATCCGCGGCTTCTCTACTGAAATCAACAGGGACAGAATCAACACATAATGGCTTGTTTTATGCCTTTCTTTTCCTGCTTCCTGTTTTTCTCCTAGTTGGTTCCTTTTTGCCAACCCCTTCCTGGTATCAGTATTTTTATGCCCCTTTGCCCTTCATCGTTTTGGGAGTCCTTTACAGTCTTTCAAAGCTAGTTCGTCTTTCGCGCTTAGCAAGTTATACTGGTCTGATGGTATTCTTCCTGAGCGTTATTCTGGTGAATTATTTCCACTTTGACAAATATCCTAATTTGCGTTCACTAGCTCGCCCTGGAGCTTGGTATCCTATCCAGACTAGAGTCTTAGGATATAAAATAAAGACGATTGTGGGTGAAGAACGCGTCCTTACACTTTCACCACTCTTCCCTTTGGATGGAGGAGCAAGCATATTTCCTCAATATGCCACCGGGCCTTTTGCCTGGCGCGTGGCAGATCTCCTAACTAAAGAGCAGAGGTTCACCTATAAAGTGATGTCGCAAGATGAGCTGATCGTCACCCTAGATGAAAAGCCTGCTGGAGGAATATTAGTAGGCCTCACTAAGGATGCAGAAGGCTTCCTTCTCGAATATGCCCGACAGAGAGAGTACAATCCCATTGAAATTAATGACTATTTAACTCTATGGGTGCCAAATTGACGGGTGATTTGATTAAGTCGATCTGGTTGCGTTGGATTATCATTGTTGCGTCAATTTTGATCCTTGCGCTGGTGTTGTCCTGGATTTCATCGGGGTTCCAGGGCGTTGCAGGCTGGCTATCTTTCTTGCTGGTTGGCTTGCTAGGGATGGTCATCCTGGCGGGCGGCTGGCGTCTGCTCCAAGGAGAAACCCCACCACGCTGGCTTTTGGGATTGTCCATCGGCGCCGCACTGCTGCGACTGGCAGCAGGCATGGTCTGGTTTACCGTCCTGCCCATTGCTGGGTACAATTCGTCACCAGAGCAATATGGTTATGTGATGGCCGATGCTTACGATCGCGATCGCTCCGCCTGGGAGTTGGCTAGCTCGGATAAGCCCCTTTTGAAGGCTTTCCAGGGTGGATTTCGCAAGGCCGACCAATATGGTGGGATGCTCTTTCTAAGCGCGTCGGTCTATCGCTTTGCAGGTGGTCAGACACACCAGCCTCTGCTCATGGTGGTCATTACGGCGGCCTTTTCGGCGTTGGCAGTCGCTTTTAGCTGGGGATTTGCCCGCCGCGCGTGGGGTGAAGCGGCTGCCTACCTGGCTGCCTGGGGGTTAGCGCTTTACCCTGAGGCAATCCTGGTGGGCAGCTCGCAGATGCGTGAAGCCTTTCTGGTCACACTGGCGATTGTCGCAGCTTATGGCCTGATAAAATTTGCACAGGAGCGCAGCTTGGGTGGGATGGCCCTAATCTTGGGGTCATTGGTATTGAGCCTGCCGCTCTCGCCGCCTTCGACAGCCCTGCTGCTGGTCATATTGGTCCTGCAAGCCATTGCCATGGGCAAGGCATGGTTGCCTTCGGGTTGGAGAGAGCAGCGTTGGTTCTGGCCCGCCCTGGTTGGGGCGATTTTGCTGGTGGGGATTGGCCTGTGGTTGGCATTGCTGCAATTTGCTCCGGCAGGTGTCACCAGCCCTATAAGCGTGGTGAGCTGGTGGATCAAAAAGTCGGCTGACTGGAACGCCTATCTAAGCGAACGCGCCTCTGGCTGGGTGCAAAAGATCTTTGACAGCACGCCGGAGTGGACGCACATGCCTTTACTGGTACTGTATGGCGTGATACAGCCCTTCCTGCCGGCAGCAGTGATTGACGTCACCGGAGCACCGGTTTGGCGGCTGATCGCCATCTGGCGAGCGGCAGGCTGGACGCTGCTGCTACCACTGCTCCTATATGCTACTCTGCGCGCTCTGCGCCCAAAAAGCAGCCTGTCCGCCTCGCAGGGCTTGTCGGCCTCCGGGGAACGGGTGTTGAGCCTGGCTGTTTGGTTGGTGATCCTGGTGGCTTCCTTCCGCGGGGGCGGAGACGCTTGGGATAACCCGCGCTACCGCCTGACCTTTGCCGGACTGCAGATAGCCTTGGTAGCTTGGGCGTGGGCCGAGCAGCGTCGCCTACCCGATCCGTGGCTGCGGCGTGTGATAATTGGCTTGGGATTGGTCCTGGCTTGGTTTGTGCCCTGGTATCTGAGACGCTACCTGCACATGCAATGGCCTGTGGCTGATTTTTTTATGACCCTTGGCCTGGGGCTAGCGAGCGCAGCCCTGTATTGGATTGGCGACTGGGGATTGGCGAAGTTTAAACAACGAAAACAGAGCGATGCCGATCACCACGAGTGATACATCCTTGCATAGGCGCTCCTCCTATGATGATTGGGCACATTATGCTTCTAGGAGACAGGACTAGCCAAATTTTTATCGTTTGTCAAAGTTTGCGTGTAGTTATGCTATACTGGTCATGAACGTTTAACGGTAGGCGCAATTTGGACCATCCCGATTCTCATTCCAATAGACCTATACACTAACAGAAATTGCAGCATGGTTGCGATGCTTGTTATATCGAAAATCACATCTGGGGAGCACCTGATGAGACGAAGTGAATATGAATAATCAACAATCCCAACCTCGTGAACGTATTCCAGTCGCCGTGTTAGGCGCTACCGGAGCCGTAGGACAGCGTTTCGTCCAGCTATTGGATAACCATCCCTGGTTCAAGGTCGTAGTGCTGACGGGATCTGAGCGTGCCATCGGCAAGACTTATGCGCAAGCCTGTCATTGGATCCTGTCCACTCCAATGCCTGAGTGGGCGCGAGAGATTTCGATATTGCCAGCGGTCCCCGATGATTCCGATGTCCCCCTGGTGTTTTCGGCTTTACCATCGTCGAGCGCTTATGAAGTCGAACCGTACTATGCGAGAAGAGGCGTGATCGTCTGTTCAAACGCTTCGGCCTTTCGGGCTGAACCCGACGTGCCACTGGTGTTGCCTGAAGTTAATCCGGAGCATATCAGCTTGATCTCTCACCAGCGAGAAAAAAGGGGCTGGACGGGTGCGATTGTTACCAATGCCAATTGCACCATCACCGGATTGACTATCGTGTTGAAAGCCCTGGCAGATCAATTTGGGATAAATAAAGCCTTCGTGGTTTCCATGCAGGCTGTCTCGGGTGCTGGGTATCCGGGTGTTTCATCAATGGACATTTTGGGAAATGTTGTCCCTTACATCTACGATGAAGAGGACAAGATCGAGTCGGAACCGCGTAAAATCATGGGCACTGCCAAGGACGATCATGTGGAACTGGCAGACTTTGAAATCACAGCCCATGCCAACCGCGTGCCTGTTCTGGATGGGCACATGGTCTGCCTGAGCATTGAATTGGCGAACAAGGGGAGCATAGATGTGGTGGCTGAAGCGCTAAGAGGCTTTCAAGCTCCAGCGATGAGCCGCGATCTGCCCTCCGCGCCGCCGTCTGTCATTGAGCTCAAAGACGAGCCGGATCGGCCCCAGCCTCGATTGGATATCATGACTGGTCGTGGTATGACCACCCTGGTGGGGCGTTTGAGAGAAGACCCTGTCTTGGATTATAAGATGGTGATTCTCTCGCATAACACCATTCGCGGCGCGGCGGGAGCTTCCATATATAACGCAGAGTTGCTTGTCAAGCAGGGCTTTTTTGAGTAAGCCCGACGAGGTATCGTAATGTGCCGAAGTATTAAAACCCTCCGCCGCCCGGAGCAGCCCCCCACTGAGGAGGAGTTGCACGCGGCGGCTCTACAATATGTGCGTAAGGTCAGCGGGTACCGCATGCCTTCCCGTCGCAACCAAGTAGTCTTCGAGCAGGCTGTCGAAGAGATCGCTATGGTCACGCAAAAATTGCTGGACAGCCTGGTCACCACTAACTCCCGTTTATCGGGGAGTAAGTCCATGAAAGGAGAATGAGATGGGCGAAAGTGTCTACAAAGTGATTGAATTGGTAGGAACCAGCAGCGAGTCGTGGGAGAAAGCCGCAACCGCTGCCGTGGAGATGGCTGCCAAGAGCCTGCGGGATCTGCGGGTGGCAGAGATTTCAGTGCTTGATATGACCCTTGAGAATGGAAAAGTGCGCTTGTATCGTGCCAAGGTGAAGGTGTCGTTCAAGTATGAGCGTGAAGAGGATTAAAACCTAACCCTTTACTCCCACTCAATGGTCGCTGGTGGTTTGCTGGTGATATCGTAGACCACGCGGTTGACGCCCTGCACTTCATTGACAATACGGTTCGCGACTCGCGCAAGCAGGTCGTAGGGTAAGCGCGCCCAGTCCGCGGTCATAAAATCTTCGGTTGTTACAGCCCTTAGTGCCACAGTCTCCTGATAGGTGCGCTGGTCGCCCATCACTCCCACCGATTGCACCGGTAACAGCACAGCGAATGCCTGGGCGGTGCCTTCGCCGCGACGCCCCATGCGCAGTAGACCAGAGGCGGCCAGTTCTTCGGTCAAGATGGCGTCAGCCAGCCTCAGGCGCTCCAATCGCTCGCGGGTCACCTCGCCGAGACAGCGCACTGCCAGTCCAGGGCCAGGGAAGGGCTGACGCCAAATCAGGCTGGATGGCAAGCCCAGAGCCTCTCCCACCATGCGCACCTCGTCTTTAAACAGATAGCGTAGCGGCTCCACTAGCTCAAACCCCATCTCTGCAGGCAAGCCGCCAACATTATGGTGGGTTTTAATGCGCTGGGCTTTGGCTCGATCTGGCGCGCTGGATTCGACTACATCTGGGTAGATCGTGCCTTGCACTAAGAGGCGCGGCATGCCTAACTGCCGCGCTTGTTGTTCAAAGATGCGGATGAATAATTCCCCGATTATGCGGCGCTTCTGCTCTGGTTCGGTCACGCCGCGTAGCGCTGCCATGAATTGATCGACGGCATCTACAGTTACCAGCTCCGCGCCTAGGGCATCGTGAAGGGCAGCCTGGACCTGGGCAGTTTCTCCCTGGCGCAGAAGACCAGTATCCACAAACACGGAGACAAGCTGATCCCCCACAGCGCGGCTCACCAAGGTTGTCGCCACGCTCGAATCCACCCCACCGCTGACAGCAGAGAGCACCATCTCTTGACCCACTTGCTGGCGAATACGCGCCATGCTGTTCGTAATGATGGATTCAGGCGTCCATTCTGGGCGAGCGTGGCAGGCATCTAGAGCGAAGCGGCGTAAGATCTCCGCTCCGCCTGGAGTGTGATGGACCTCCGGGTGAAACTGCACGCCGAAGTAACCGCGCTGCAGGTCACCCATGGCGGCAATCGGGGAGTTATCGCTGCGTGCCAGGATCGAGAAACCCGCAGGAGGGGTCTCGATTCGGTCGCCGTGTGACATCCACACCGGGTGGTCCCCATCGGCTAGGAGTGGATTAGGTTTCAAGGTTTCTACCAGGGCTGGGCCATACTCTCGCTGGGCGGCAGGGGCGACGCGCCCCCCTAACGCATGGGTTAGTACTTGCATGCCATAGCAGATGCCAAGAACGGGCAGGTCGCTTTCCAAAATATACGGCAATAGAGTTGGTGCGTCTGACTCGTATACCGAGGCTGGTCCACCAGATAGGATAAATCCCTTGGGTTGCAGGGCAAGCACCTGTTCGGGAGGCGCATCCCAGGGGAATAGCTCGCAATAGACCTGCGCCTCGCGCACCCGCCGGGCGATCAATTGGGCGTATTGTGAGCCGTAATCAAGGATGGCAATAGTATCCATAAGGAATCAGGGGATAGGGGATTTTTTCCCTAGACCTGCTAGCTTTATATCACTCGTCTTCAAAGAGGATTGTATCCCCTTCCATGGCGCGGATGCGCGCCAGCGCCTCGATGGGCACCCCCAGGCCTGCTAGCACCTGACGCCCGCCCTCGAAGGTCTTCTCGATCAGCGTGCCCACCCCCACGATGATCGCCCCGGCAGTCTGTGCCAGTCTAGCTAGGCCAAGGATAGTGGCGCCGCTGGCCAGGAAGTCATCGATAATCAGGACGCGCTCCCCGCCTGCCAGATACTCGGGCGAGACGATCAGCTCCACCATGCGCCCTTTGGTATGGGAAGGGGAGAGTGTCAGGTACACCTGGTCGGGCATGGTGATGGGTTTGGTCTTGCGGGCATACACCACCGGCAGACCCAGGTGCATGGCGGTAGACAAGGCTGGGGCGATGCCGGAGATTTCAGCCGTGAGCACCTTGGAGGCGCCCACGTCACGAAAAAGCCGCGCCAGCTCATGCCCGCAAGCCTCCATCAGCTCGGGATCGACCTGGTGGTTGATGAATCCATCCACCTTGAGAATGCCGCCCCCCAGGTTTTTACCTTCGCGAAGAATCCGTTCTTTCAAAGCCTCCATCGATCCTCCTTGCGGTGAATTGGGTTTTCCTGATCAGCTCTTAGTAATGCAAGTTATTTAATGCTTACTGTGGATGTAGTTTCGGTAGGGGTAATTCACGAACTGCCCTAATGATAATAGTCCAAGTAGATTATGATAAAATCATCGGGTGATGTTGGTGTTGGCTTCCAATTCGCCGCGCCGCAGGCAATTGATGGCATTAGGGGGATGGACGTTTACGCTCATCCCCGCAGCAGTTGACGAGCGACCTCTTCCAGGGGAACCGCCCAGGGAATATGTGTTGCGACTGGCCGAGGATAAAGCCCGCACAGTGGCTGGCCGCGCCCCGCAGGATGCGTTAGTGATCGCCGCAGATACAGCCGTGGTGGATGGTGCCGATATCCTGGGTAAACCGGACGATGCACAGCAAGCTGAAACCATGCTGCGACGCCTGCGTGGGCGCTCACACCAAGTATACACCGCCTTGGCAGTCTTGCGTCTTACCGATGGCGTTTTGCTCTCCGATTTGTGCCAAACCGAGGTCCCCATGCGTCATTACTCGGATGAAGAGATGGCAATCTATATCGCCAGTGGCGATCCATTCGATAAGGCCGGGGCATATGCCATCCAGCACGAGGAGTTTAGGCCGGTGGAACATCTCTCGGGTTGTTTTGCTAACGTAATGGGTTTGCCCTTATGCCACCTAACGCGCACTTTGAAGAAATTGGGTGATCCGCCAGAACGCGATGTGCCAACTGCCTGCCAGGCAGCCCTGCAATTCAATTGCAGTGTCTACCCGCAGGTGTTGACAGGTGAATTGTAAAAGCAATGAAATTCCAACACTGGTTGTTCATTTTACTGATCGCTCTACTTGCCAGTTGTAGCACCTCTCCAAGTGTTACTACTACACCTTCGTTGGTTCCCACGCGTACCCTGGCACAGCCTGGGGTGGGTACCACGCCGGTCCCCGATCCCGGCTCAGTTGCAAGTGCCTTTCTGGATGCTTGGAAAGCGGATGACTACGAGACCATGTATGCCTTGATCACTCCGCTTAGCCAGGACGCAATGAGCCAGGAGAGTTTCGTAAAGCATTACGCGGGTATTGCCGCCGAGATGGCGCTTAGTGGGATCGATTACGAGGTTCTCTCCTCCCTGGTGGAGGATCCCAGTAGCGCTCAGGTGGGCTATCGGGTGATTTTTCACAGCTCGCTGGTGGGGGATATCCAACGTGAAACGCTCATGAACTTGAGCCTGGACCAAGGTGAGTGGCGGGTGAAATGGGATGATTCGCTGGTGATGCCCGAATTGGCTGGCGATAACTTCATGGGTATGGAGCGTTATATCCCCGCGCGCGCTAATATCTACGATCGCAATGGGCATGCTCTCGTGGCTCAAACAGATGTAACCGCCATTGGTCTGGTACCCAACCAGATCGACCCCGACCAGGAGGAGAAGCTCTACAGCTGGCTGGTGCGCCTGACGGGCCTCACAGGTGACGAGATCGTCTCTCGCTACGCGAGCTTCCCCCCCGGCGTGGATTGGTACTTGCCTCTGGGAGAAGTGCCTGCGGAGACCATCGCCAGTAATATTGACATCCTTTCCGGTTTCAGCGGGCTGGTTCTGGGGCCATACCGGGCGCGTTATTACTTTGATGGTGGCATCGCACCGCATGTGGTGGGCTATGTCACCACCATCCAAGCAGGTCAGGAAGAGGAGTATCTGCGCAAAGGATACCAGCGCGATGAACGCGTGGGCCAGGCCGGTCTGGAGAAATGGGGAGAAGATTACCTTTCGGGGGTGCGCGGCGGCGCCCTGTATGTTTTTAACCCCCAGGGGCAGATCATCACCCGGCTGGCAGAGCGGGAGGCACAGCCCTCCCAGGCGATCTATACCACGCTGGACCGTGATTTCCAGCAAGAGGTCGAGCGAGCTATCTCAGGCTACCGCGGTGCCGTTGTGGTGCTGGAGCGCGACACCGGGCGTGTGCTGGCCATAGCTTCTTCGCCCAGCTTTGACCCTAACGCTTTTGAGCCAAGAAACCGCAACTCGTCTGCCATGCTGGAGGATATTTTTAGCGATCCCTCCACCCCCACCTTCAACCGCGCCGCTCAGGGGCAATATCCCCCCGGTTCGGCGTTCAAGCCGGTGACCATGGCAGCAGCACTGGAGAGCGGCCTGTACACTCCGGAGACCACTTACCAGTGTGGCTATTTCTTCAATGAGTTGGCTGGCCTCACGCTCAGGGACTGGACATACGAACACTATCTCGAGGACGGCAAGACCATCCCCAGTGGGTTGCTGACCCTGCCAGAAGGTTTGATGCGCTCTTGTAATCCCTTCTTCTGGCACATGGGTCTGGATCTATATAACCAGGATAAGACCACCGCCATAGCGGATATGGCGCGTGGGTTTGGTCTGGGAGCCCCCACCGGCATTGAGGTGATCGAAGAGGAGGTTGGCAATGTGCCGGTCCCGCAAAGCCCGGTGGATGCCACCAACCTGGCGATTGGTCAGGGGGAGACGCTGGCTACACCACTCCAGGTGGCGGTTTTTGCGGCTGCCCTGGGTAATGGAGGTACTCTCTATCGTCCACAGCTCGTTGAGCGCATTGCGCCACCCGATGGACCTCCCACCTTCGAGTTCAAGCCCGAGGAGCGCGGCAAGCTGCCCATCAGCCCGGAGAACCTAAAGGTGATCCAGGATGCCATGCGCGGGGTGGTGGTGAGCACAAAACCCTACGGTACTGCCTGGCACCGCTTCACAGGGTTGGATATTAATGTGGCTGGGAAAACCGGCACCGCTGAATCAGGCTTTGGGGATCCGCATGCCTGGTTCGCAGGTTATACGTTCGAGGATCGGCCAAACCAACCTGATATCGCTGCGGTGGTGATTGTTGAGAACATCGGTGAGGGCTCGGATTACGCCGCGCCGATCTTCCGGCGGGTGGTGGAGCTTTATTTCTATGATAGGCCAGCTAAGCTCTACCCGTGGGAATCGGGTTTCTAT
>DATCYX010000475.1:0-9869 GCA_036526235.1 Anaerolineales bacterium
ATCCCTGGCAGTCCGCCTGGCAGAGCGTTCTCTGGACGATTTACCCAACTCTCAGGTGGTCGTAATCGGCGCGGGCGACATGGCCGAACTGGCTGTGGAAGCCTTTCGCAAGCGCGGGGTGAACAAAATTCTGGTTATCAATCGCACCTTGGAGCGCGCCCGCCTCCTTGCTGACAAGTGGCAGGGAGAAGCAGATACATTTGAGAACTTGTCCAGCGCCCTCCAACGCGCCGACGTGCTAATCGCTTCAACAAGCGCACCTCACATCCTAGTGCATGCTGATCAGGTTCAGCAGGTCATGCAAGCCCGCCCGCATCATCCCCTAGTGATCATCGATATCGCTGTGCCCCGCGATGTAGATGACCAGGTGGGAGAATTGCCCAACGTGCAACTGGTCGATATGGATACCTTGCAGGCTGGCCTCGAGCAATCCTTGGAGCAACGCCTGCACGAAGTGCCAAGCGTTGAAGACATCCTGGACGATGAACTCACCCAGTTTATGGACTACATGCGCAGCCTGGACCTAGTTCCGCTCATTGTAGGGATGCGTCAAAAAGCGGAAACCATCCGCCAACGTGAGCTAGAAAAGACCTTCAGGCGCTTGCCAGAGCTTTCCGAAGCTGAGCGAAATAGCGTAGAGATCATGACACAGGCGATGGTGCAAAAGATACTCCACGACCCAATCATCTGCTTGCGGGATGAAGCTGGTGGTCCCCAGGCAGCCGAAATTGCCCTATTGGTGCGTTCACTGTTTGGCTTGAGCGAAGCCGGCAGCCATAGTCAACAAGCCAACACCTGAACCATGCCCCCATTATCTCTAACCTTTGCTACCCGCCCATCCGCCCTCGCCCGCTGGCAAACCCAATGGGTCATCCAAGCTTTGCAGAACACCTGGCCTGGGCTGGAGTGCACTGACAAGGTTATAACCACCCAAGGCGATCGCATCCTAGATCGTCCACTGCCCGAGATCGGTGGCAAGGGTCTATTCACACAAGAATTAGAGTTCGAACTGCACGCAGGGAGCGTTCATGCCGCTGTCCACTCCCTCAAAGATCTGCCGGTGGAAAATCCCCCTGAATTGGTCATTGGCGCCATACCAGAACGGGGTGAGGTGCGCGATGCCCTGGTTTCGGCGCGAGGATATAGCCTGCACAGCCTGCCAGAAGGCGCTCGGGTAGGCACTTCCAGCCTGCGCCGCGCTGCCCAACTGCTGGCAATTCGCCCCGACCTGCGTATCGAACCGTTGCGGGGCAATGTGGATACCCGCTTGCGCAAAGCCGAGCAAGGACTATATGATGCCATTCTGCTGGCAGGTGCTGGCTTGATCCGCCTGGGCTACACCGACCATATCACCCAGTGGTTGCCGCTGGAAGTCATGCTGCCAGCCCCCGGGCAAGGCGCCCTGGCAGTGCAATGCCGTGAGAGCGATACCGATACTCTCGGATTAATGGCAGCCATCGAACATTCCCCCTCCCGCCTTGCGGTGAGCGGAGAGCGCGCCTTCCTGGAAGGCTTGGGGGGAGGTTGCTCATTGCCGGTGGCGGCTCATGCCGAGCTGAGGGATGGAAAACTGCACCTGGTTGGGCGGGTTGCCTCGCTGGACGGCAACCGGGTGATCGATTGTCAAGCCATCGGCGATGATCCCCACGCGGTTGGTCGTGAGTGCGCTCAATTAGCGCTCGTCCAGGGTGCTGGCGAATTGCTGGCAGCTACCCCTGCTGAAAAATGAGACAAGTATGGAACTGGAAAATAAACGCATATTAATCACCCGCCCGCGGTCCCAGGCTGAGGATTTTGCCCACCGCTTGCAAGCCCTAGGGGCCATCCCGGTATATTTTCCCGTCATCGAGATATCCCCGATCCAGGAAACGGCTGAACTAGACCAGGCTCTGCAGCAGCTTGACCAGTATGACTGGTTGGTGCTTACCAGTGTCAACGGCGTTCAGGTCGTGTGGGACCGCCTAGATGAGCTACTTATAGAAGCTCTACCTGATCGCTTGAAGGTCGCCGCGATTGGCCCTAAAACCGCCGCAGCGCTCCAAAAAGTGGGAGTGGTGCCCGATTTTGTCCCAGATGAATATGTGGCTGAAGCGATCCTGCCAGGCTTGGGAGAATTGCAGGACCTGCGAGTATTGCTCTTGCGAGCCGACCTGGCACGCGCAGCCCTGCCGCAAGCCATTGAGCACGCCGGGGGGGTGGCACACGAGATCGCTGTCTACAACACCCTGCCAGCCCAGCCCGACCCGCAGGAGCTGCGCGACTTGCAGCTGGGTGTGGACATTGTGACCTTCACCAGCTCCTCCACCGTGCGGAATTTTGTCAGCCTGGCTCGCCAGGCCGGGCTTGATCATCAGTCACTACCCGGCGAGCCACTCATCGCGTGCATCGGGCCGATCACAGCCCAGACCGCCCTTGAGCAAGGATTGCAGGTAGATCTGGTCGCCAGCGAGTACACAACCCAGGGTTTGATCCAGGCATTATTAGAATTCCCCTCTCTACAAATAACACCAGGTGCATCATGATCAATTGGAAAACATCTCAACAAAAACAGGTAAAACCGATGATTGTAGACACTCCATCACCTACCCAAACCTACACCCGCCCCACCGCCCGGCCACGCCGACTGCGCCTCACTTCTGCCTTGCGAGGCATGGTGCGCGAGACTGAGCTAAACCCGAGAGATTTTATCTACCCGTTGTTCATTCGACCCGGGTGGGGAATCCAAAACGAGATCAAATCCATGCCCGGCGTGTACCAGTGGTCAGTCGACCGTTTGCCTGCAGAAATAGAGTCAATCGCTAAACTGGGCATACCAGCTGTCATCTTGTTTGGCATCCCGTCCATGAAGGACCCGGTTGGCGAGGAGAACTTTGCCCCAAATGGGATCGTCCAGGAAGCCATCCGCGCTATCAAGCAAACGGTACCTGAGATGGTGGTAATCACCGATCTTTGCCTATGCGAATATACCGACCATGGACATTGCGGTGTGCTCAACGTGGGCGATGAGCTGCCCCACCCCCACCTGCCAGAGGGCTACGTGTTGAACGACCCCACCCTGGATGTTTTAGCCCAAGCCGCCGTCTCGCACGCCGAGGCTGGCGCGGATATCGTCGCCCCTTCCGGAATGATGGACGGCATGGTGGCAGCTATCCGAGAAGCCCTGGATGCAGCTCGCTTCGAGCATATCCCCATCCTATCTTATGCTGTCAAGTATGCCTCAGCTTTCTATGGTCCTTTCCGTGATGCGGCTGAATCGCCACCAAAATTCGGTGACCGCAAATCTCACCAGATGGATCCTGCCAATGCGCGCGAAGCCCTGCGCGAAACTGCGTTGGATGTCGCTGAAGGAGCCGACATGCTGATGGTCAAGCCAGCCTTACCTTACCTGGATATCATCCACCGCGTGCGGGAGGCTTTCCCAGAGTTGCCTTTGGCAGCCTACAATGTCAGCGGCGAGTACAGCATGATCAAGGCAGCCGCAGCCAACGGCTGGCTGAACGAGCAGTTGGCTGTCATGGAAGGCCTTACAGCCATTAAGCGCGCCGGTGCTGACCTGATCCTGACTTACCACGCCAAAGATGCGGCTCGCTGGCTACAAAACATGAATGGATCGCACCATGGATAAATTTTCCGCTCCCCACCCTTCACTAGCCCCTGATGCAGCCGCTGAGCGACAATACCACGATCAGCGCATGGTACACGCCGATTTCGATCTGGCTCCCTTCACCATCGCCTGGGAAGTGACCCGCGCTTGCGCTTTTGCCTGCAAGCACTGCCGCGCCGACGCCCAACATCGCCCTGATCCAAAAGAGCTAACCACCGACGAGGCGCTACACTTGATTGATCGGCTGGCTGATTTTGGTAGCCCGATATTGATCTTCACTGGTGGCGATCCCATGATGCGCCGCGACCTGTTTGATTTGATCGCTCATGCCACCCAGAGAGGCCTGCGTTGCTCGCTGACCCCCACTGCTACCGCCTTGCCAACCATAGATCGCCTTACCAAGGCTAAGGAGGCCGGCATACGGCGCATAGCCCTGAGCCTGGACGCTCCTAACCCAGAAGTGCACGATGAGTTCCGCCAGGTGAAAGGCTCCTGGCTGCGCACCATGAAAATACTGAAGAACGCGCAATCCATCGGGCTGAGTGTGCAGGTAAACACAACCGTGTCACGCTTCAATGCAAACCTGTTACCCGACATGGTTCCATTTATTCAAGAGGTGGGCGCAGTGCAGTGGTCAGTATTCTTCCTCGTACCCACCGGGCGCGCGCAATCAGAATGGATGATCTCCCCGGATGAGCACGAGCGTGTCTTCAACTGGCTCTTTGACTTATCCCAAAACGCTCCATTCGATATCAAGGCCACAGCAGCGCCCATGTATCGCCGTGTCGCCATCCAACGCAAGAAAGCCGAGACTATCGGAGATGCTCAGGTGACATTTCAGGGTGCTGGCTTCCAATACGCTGATGGTTTGAACCGGCCCACCAAGGGCGTCAACGACGGCAACGGTTTCCTGTTCATCTCTCACCTGGGTGAGATTATGCCATCTGGCTTCCTGCCTATCTCGGCGGGCAATGTACGCAGCGATAATGTGGTCGATGTATACCGCCACCATCCACTGTTTAAAGCCCTGCGCGATCCGGCGCAAATCAAGGGTAAGTGCGGGATTTGTGACTTCCGGGACGTCTGCGGTGGTCAACGTGGGCGTGCCTACGGTTTGACCGGAGATTATCTAGAAACGGACCCTGCTTGTGCCTATGAACCAAACTGAACCCCAATCCCGCTTTCTACGCGCCTGCCAGCGCCTGCCAGTAGATACCACCCCCGTGTGGTTTATGCGCCAGGCAGGTCGTTATATGCCAGAATACCGCGCCATCCGTGAGAAATACTCACTCCTGGAGATTGTGCAACATCCGGAGATCGCCGTTGAGGTGACGCTGCAGCCGGTGCATGCTTTGGGCGTAGATGCTGCCATCCTATTCGCAGACATCCTGCTGCCGATCGTCCCCATGGGCTTACACCTGGAATTTGCTAAGGGTGAGGGACCAGTGATCTCCAATCCAGTGCGAACAGCTGCCGATATCACCCGCCTGCGCCCGATCGATGCCGATACTGACCTGGGTCATGTGATGGAAGCTATCCGCATCCTGCGCGGCGAGCTACCCGCCAGCGTACCCCTGATCGGTTTCGCCGGCGCTCCATTCACACTGGCTTCCTATATGATCGAGGGCGGTTCTTCGCGCGATTACCGTCTGGCCAAGACCCTGATGCAATCCGAGCCGGGGTTGTGGGCAGAATTTATGGGCAAGCTGGCGACCTCTCTTGAGAATTACCTTCTCGCACAGGTGCGCGCTGGAGCCCAGGCGGTACAGCTTTTCGACTCGTGGGTTGGCGCGCTCAGCCCGCAGGACTATGCGGATTTCGTCCTGCCTTATTCCGGGCGCGTCCTCAAAACTCTTGAAGCAACTGGCGTGCCGGTCATACACTTTGGTACAGGCACCACCACTTTGTTGTCGCTGATGAAGCAGGCTGGCGGCACGGTAATCGGCCTGGACTGGCGCATCCCTCTTGACCAGGGCTGGGCAATGTTGGGCGATGGGGTCGCAATCCAGGGCAACCTGGACCCCACAGACCTTTTTGCCCCCCTGCCAGTCTTGAAACGCCGCGTGGAGGATGTCCTGCGGCGTGCTGCAGGCCGGGCAGGTCACATCTTCAACTTGGGTCACGGCATCCTGCAAGGTACGCCTGTGGATCATGTCCGCGCTGCCGTAGAATTCGTCCACGAATATCACTCGGTGCAGGAGACGGCATAATGCGTGCTGTTGTAATCGGAGGGGGCATCGCCGGTCTCTCGGCTGCCTATTACCTGGTAAAGATGGCCCGGCAAGCGGAGACCGCGCTTGAATTAACCGTCTTAGAACGCGAGCCGCGCTGGGGCGGCAAGATCATCACCGAGCAGGCGGATGGATTCGTCATCGAGGGTGGTCCAGATACTTTTCTAGCCACTAAACCCTGGGGGGTGGCATTGTGCCGCGAGCTGGGATTAGAATCACGGCTGCACGGCACCAATCCGAAGCAGAAGAATACCTACGTGCTGAACCAGAGTCGCCTGCAGCCTCTACCAGATGGACTGGCGATGATGGTGCCCACTCATTTTGGATCCATGGCGCGCACCCGCCTGCTATCTTTGCCTGCCAAGGCTCGGATGGGGTTGGACTTCCTGCTCCCCCCACGAAATGGTGACCAAGACGAAAGCCTGGGCGCATTTGTCTCTCGCCGTCTGGGACGCCCTGCCTATGAAAATCTCATTGAGCCGCTAATGAGCGGTATCTATGCTGGAGATGGCGACCGCCTCAGCTTACAAGCCACTTTCCCCTACCTGAGAGACATGGAGAGAAATCACGGCGGGCTGATCCGTGGCGCCCTGGCGATGCGCCAGAAGATGGCAAAAAATGGCAGCGGAACAAACAGCTCTCGCAGCGTCTTTCTCACCCCATCAAATGGATTAACCGAGATTGTAGACGGTCTCGTTGAGCGATTAGCCGCCGAACGAGTTGACTTGAGGAACGGAATCAGCGTGCAGGCTATCCAAAAGACACCTGGAAATTACGAAGTGTTATTGGACGACAATCGATCGTTGTCTGTGGATGGTATCATCCTGGCGACGCCTGCTTTTGTCAGCGGCGACCTGCTGGAGGGGTTAGCCCCTGAGTTAAGCGCCCATTTGCGCCTCATTCGCTACGTAACCACCGCCACGATCTCGCTGGCATATCCCGTGCAAAGCTTGCCACGCCCGCTGGATGGCTATGGCTATGTCATCCCCCGCCGCGAGGGGCGACGCGCGCTGGCCTGTACCTGGACTTCCACAAAGTTCCCTCACCGCGCCCCAGATGGGTATGCACTCGTACGGGTCTTCATCGGGCGCGCAGGGCAGGAAGAGCAGATTGCCTGGGATGAACCCAGCCTGCTCCAGATCGCACAAGAGGAGCTCAAACTTACCCTGGGTATTACCGCTGAACCAACCCTGGCGCGCGTCTTCATTTGGGAGCGAGCCATGCCCCAATACGAGCTGGGACATCCAGCCCGGCTGACGTGGATTGACACAGCCCTCGAGCGTCTGCCTGGCCTGGCCCTGGCGGGCAATGGCTATCGCGGCATTGGCATCCCAGACTGCATCCATTCTGGAGAGATTGCGGCACAGAAAATATTATCCAACTTTCAAAGGTCATCATGAATATCGAGCGATCAAAAAAGCTATTTCAGGAAGCGAATGCTATCCTGCCTGGCGGTGTGGATTCACCTGTACGCGCATTTCGCGCAGTGGGTGGGCAACCGCTTTTCATCGAGCGAGGTGACGGGGCATACCTGTTCGACGTGGACGGCAACCGCTATATTGACTATGTGCTCTCCTGGGGACCGCTTATCCTGGGACATGCCCACCCGGAAGTGGTAAATTCCCTGAAGGAGGCAGTGCAGCGTGGCACATCCTATGGGGCGCCCAGCCCGCTGGAGGTGGAGCTGGCGCAATTAATTCAGTCCTTCATGCCCAATATGGAAATGCTGCGCTTCGTCAACTCGGGAACAGAAGCCACCATGAGCGCCCTGCGCCTGGGGCGCGCCTTCACCCGCCGAGATAAGATCATCAAATTTGAGGGCTGCTACCACGGTCACGCCGACATGCTGCTGGTGCAAGCCGGCTCAGGGGTTGCTACCCTGGGCTTACCGGACTCACCCGGCGTGCCTGTCGGGACCGCTCAGGATACCCTGGTGGCGCGCTATAACGATCTCGACTCCGTCGAAGCCCTCTTTCAGCGCTATCCTGACGAGATCGCTGCGGTGATCATCGAGCCAGTGGCAGGCAATATGGGCGTCGTGCCCCCTGCAGATGGATTCCTGCCCGGCCTGCGCCAGCTGACACAGCAATATGGCGCACTGCTGATCTTCGATGAGGTGATGACCGGGTTCCGCGTCCACCCCGGTGGGGCACAAGCCCTGTATGGGATCGAGCCCGACCTGAGCACGCTGGGCAAGGTGATTGGCGGCGGGCTGCCTGTGGGCGCTTATGGCGGGCGGCAGGAGATCATGTCGCTGATCGCCCCCTCTGGACCAGTGTACCAGGCTGGTACGCTCTCTGGAAATCCACTGGCGATGAGCGCAGGCATCGCTACGTTGCGCAGTCTGGGACAGCCAGGGGTGTGGGCTGAGCTGGAAAGTGGCGTAGACCGCCTGACTGCTGGCGTGGCAGAAGCAGCGGCTGAAGCCGGTGTCCCCATTCAGCAAACCCGTGTGGGCACCATGTTCTGCACATTCTTCAGCGAGGCACCTGTGCGCGATTGGCCAACAGCCAAGCTGAGCGATACAGCCCGTTTTGGGCGCTTCTTCACCGAGATGCTAAAACAGGGTGTTTACCTGGCTCCCTCCCAATTTGAAGCGGCATTCTTCTCCACAGCGCATACGGATGAGATCGTCGATCAGACCATCACAGCGGCCAGCAAGGCATTTAAGCTCTCCCTGTAATTCAGTCATCACTCCAGATTAAAACAGACAGCCCTCGACATAATGTCGAGGGTTGTTATGTTCAGCGAGTATTCAGACACTCTCATGGCTTGAATTGGTAGTCCCATCCGAAATTCACCATACCTCGGTATTCTCCAGGGCCTAAAGTCACCGTTGTGCTGATTATGTCTTGTGAAATGTATGGGTACGTCCATATTCCGGGACGCAAGATCGAGAAGTTTGGCTCCCGCTGCGGGTCAATCGAGACACAATACGTTCCCGCGCTCAGACTAGTAAAATAATAGGACAGGTCTGTCACGATCGTTGACATTTCCGCCAGACCGGTGGAAGGGCACTCGCCCTCCCCAAGGGACACAACCACACCTTCGATCGAGGGGTCAACCAGATCCTGGACACCATTTGCGTGGTAAGGTCCAAGGGCAGTCTCCTCACCAACACAACCAACTAGTGTAGATATAGCAGGCGGTGGCTGTCCATCCTTACCAGAATCGCACAGGTCGTGCCACACCCATCCGCTAATAGATGCAGACTGTGGATCAATCTCCGCTTGACCTTCATCCGCACTGGTTGAAGGAGGGCAATCGGGACATACGTTGCTCTCCGGGCGGAAGTTAAAGGTGCGAATTACCGTGTCAAACAGAGCCTGCGCCTGGGAATATGTCTCAACCTGGCTTTTGTCCATCGGCAGAAAGGACAGATGATACAAGGTGCCTTCGTGGATAACTACCAACTGCCGGTTTACGTCCTGTCCGCCCAATCCGTCTAACACCACAGCCTGCTCACCATCGATGGTCAGAGCTGTGCGTGTGACCTCCAGCCCGGGTACAGAGTAATCTGCCACTAGCTGGTCGGCAGCCTGTTCAACCGTCTTTCCTGCTGCCGGCTGTACTATGATGTGCGCCCTCGGTTCAGTGACGTTGACCATCGAGCGTTTGATCAACATGATCTCACTTTCATTGGGAAAAGCGAGATCGTACTCTGCCGGGTATTGCAAACAGTACCCCTGTGAACCTTGGATCAGCAGTCGCGTGTCTTCGGTATCGCGTATGCATTTGACTTCCGTGCGCTCTATAGAAGAGGCTGAGGCGTCAACCACCGGCATGATGATCCCTGCCTGGGCACAAGCTGAAAGTGCCAGCGCAGCAAAAAGCATTATTAGGGTTAAGATTTTGGCTTTCATTTTTAGTCTCCTGAGTATTATCGCTGGCATCGAACACCGTCTTTTGAAAACCTCTCGGTGTCATAACCAGACATCAGGCATTAGACGCAACATGACCCTACAATGTTCCTAAGATTTACCCAATATTCTGTTTTTTTTCAGCCTCCCAAGCGCAGCAAAATACATCCAAAC
>DATCYX010000476.1:0-3552 GCA_036526235.1 Anaerolineales bacterium
CCGCCTGGTGCTAGACACCCCCTACCCAGATTGGGATGTGCGCTGGTCCCCGGAAGGTAGCTGGCTGCTGGTGATCGCTGACACCGAAGGATCAGACCAAGGAATCTTCATTGTCCCTGCCAGTGGTGGCGAGGTGATCCAATTATCGGATGAAAACGGGCCATTGAGCGCCAAACAAGGGCGCTGGTCACCAGATGGAAAACGCATAGCTTTCGCCTCGAACTCGCGTGGTTTTTATGATATCGGCATCTACACACTCGCCACGGGAGAGATTAATTGGGTGACGCAAGGTTATGGCGATAAGATTTCGCCAAGCTGGTCGCCTGACGGCAAACGGCTGGTATATATCTATAACGCAGATGGGGTGACCCACCTGGCGGTGCACTCGCTGGGCGAACCCACCCCTGAAACCTACCAGGTGGAGCCCGGTCTGCATTTACTGCCGCAGTTTTCGCCGAGGGGTGAGGCACTAGTTTTCATCTTCAATAACCCGCGCTGCCCCGACGACCTGTGGCATCTGACGCTTAGCGACGCAAACTTCCGACAGCTCACAAGCTCGTTACCGCCTGATCTGCAGGAGGCTGCTTTTGTCATGCCGTCTGTCGAGCGAATTCCCGGCCTGGACGGCGTCCCTGTACCCGCATTATTATTCCAGCCACCCCCCGCAAAGGATTTGCCGCCAGCGGTGGTTCTGGTACACGGCGGGCCCAACTGGCACCTGGACGTGATGTGGTATCCCCTCGTCCAACACATGACCAGCCGGGGGTGGGTTGTCATTGCCCCAAACTACCGTGGCTCCACCGGCTACGGGCGAGAATGGCAGTATGCCAGCCGCTTCGACCAGGGCGGGGTGGATACGCGCGACGTGGTGGCTACCGCGCAATACCTAAGCCAACAAGGGCTGGCTGACCCTAAGCGCATCGCCGTCACCGGAACCAGCCACGGTGGTTACCTGACGATGATGGCTCTCACCCAATACCCGCAGGTTTGGGCCGCCGGTTCCGCAGTGGTGCCTTTTCTGAACTGGTTTACCTCCCATGCCAACTCTCGCGACGACCTGCAACATTGGGATATAGAAAACCTCGGCGATCCTGAGAAAGATTATGACTTATGGTACGAGCGATCGCCCTTCTTCTTTCTAGACCGGGTTAACGCCTCCGTGCAGTTGATCTGCGGCGCCAACGATGTGCGCTGCCCAGCCAGCGAATCCATCGCCGCCCGTGATGCCCTGGAAGCGCTGGGTAAACCTGTAGATTTCCATCTCTATCCTGACGAAGGGCACGGCTTCCTCAAGACAGAGAATGTCATCGACGCGGCCCGGCGCAGGGTACAATTTTTAGCCAGAGCATTGGAATAGAAACCTATGATCAAACTAAAAGTGCTTACCGAAAACGAAGTTGAGGCGATCCACGAATCCAGCCTGCGCATCCTTGCCGAGACCGGCATCGTGCTTACCCACCCGCAAGGGCGTGAGATATTGGCTGCGGCTGGGGCCACGGTAGAAAGCGACCGTGTCTTGCTCCCACCCGAGCTTGTCGAAGAAGCCATAGCCCACTGCCCGAACGAAGTGCGCTTGCGGGGGCGAGGTGGAATGGTCAAAGTACTGGGAGATGGCAGCCTTCGCTGGCATAACCTTGGCGGTGCGCGCGATGTCTATGAACCTGTAAGTGGGACTCGGCGTAAGGCCTTATTGCAGGATCTGCGCGACAGCACGCGTTTGCTGGATGCACTGGACCAGGTGGACAGCATCACCCCGTTCTTCACTCCCCAGGATGTACCCGGGGCAATCATGTCGCTGGCGATGTATCGCTATGCACTCCCCCACACTACTAAGGTCTTGCAAGGACCAGGTGTCCAAAGCGCCGCCGAAGTGCGCTACACAGCTCGCATGGCAGCCGTCGTTGGACCACCCGAAGAGGTCGTCTCGCTCAGTGTCTCACCGGTTAGCCCATTAGGCTTTCCCAACGACGCAGTGGAGGCCATCCTCGAGACGGCGAGGCTGAATATCACCTTTGGTCCACTTCCCTGTCCTACCGCTGGGGCGACAGCCCCCCTCTCGCTCGCTGGGGCTCTGGCGCAACAGAACGCCGAGGTGTTAGCCGCCGTTGTACTAGCACAACTTGCCCAACCCGGGCTACCCATCGTCTACTGCGGCCGGCTGGCAATGCTGGAGCCGCGCACCGGGCTCTCGGTCTGGGGCGGTGTGGAGCTGGGATTGGCCTCGGCAGCCACGGTACAGCTGGGGCACCGCTACGGTTTGCCGGTCAATGTATACGGCTTCTCAACCAACTCGTATACGCTGGATATTCAGAATGGTTTCGAGCGGGCACTGAACGCGGCCATACCGGCTCTGGCTGGCGCTGACGAGCTTTCCGGAATCGGCGAGATGGGGGCTGGGGTGAGCAGCTGTTTTGCCCAAATGGTCTGCGATAATGAGCTGGCTGCCAGCGTGCGCCGCTTAATACGTGGCTTTAGCGCCGATGATGATGCCCGCGCCGTGGATGTCATTGCAGCGGTGATGCGTGGATCGCGCAACTTCCTGGGACAAAAACATACCAGTCGCTATCTGCGCGCAGGCGAAGTATATATGACCCGTCTGGCGGAGCGCGGTTCCTGGGATACCTGGGAAGCTGGTGGAGGGCAGGGCCTAGCTGAGCGTGCCCAGGCCGAAGCTGAGCGTCTGCTTAGAGAACACCAAGTGCCCCCGCTAAGCGATGATCAGGAGCGAGAGCTGGATGCTATACTTGACGAAGCCCAACAGGTTTTGATCTCCAGGATTTAAGGTTAAAGCTAAATGGAAAACATGCTTAGTAATGCCAAGAGATATGAAAGCCAACTGGTCGACTGGCGGCGCGACATCCATCAGCACCCCGAGCTGGGTTTTGAGGAGCATCGCACCGCTGCCCGAGTCGCTGAAGTCCTCGCCAGCTTGGGCTGGCGCGTGCGCAGCGGGGTCGGGCGCACAGGGGTGGTTGGCGAGCTAGGTCATGGTTCGCCCATCGTCGCCATCCGCGCTGACATGGACGCCTTGCCGATCATAGAGGCAGATGACCGCCCATATGCTTCCCTAAAACCTGGATTGATGCATGCCTGTGGGCACGACGCACACGTCGCCATTGCCCTGGGGGTGGCTGCTTTGCTAAAAGATTATCCCTTTCCAGGGACAGTGCGCTTATTTTTCCAGCCTTCCGAAGAAGTTGCGGATGACGAAGGGATAAGCGGCGCGCCGCGCATGATCGCCGATGGCGCCATGCAAGACATAGATATGGTGCTGGCGTTGCACGTGGACGCCCACAGTCCGGTTGGAGTGATCCGCATAGGCTCGGGACCCTCTTCTGGGGGTGAGGATAGCTTCTTCGGGATAATCACTGGCAAAGGCGGGCATGGCGCCCGTCCGCACGAAACGGTGGATCCCTTTTATTTAACTGCGCAGGTCATCCTGGCACTGAACGGCATCATCTCGCGGCGTCTCGATCCGTTCCATCCGGCAGTAGTAAGCATCGGGAGGGTGCAAGGCGGTGATGCGGAAAACGTCATCCCCGACCAGGTGGA
>DATCYX010000477.1:0-3255 GCA_036526235.1 Anaerolineales bacterium
TGCCAAATCAGGTTCTTGAGGGGCAAGCGCTATGGATCTCTGAGGGATTGATCGCTGAAGTCGGTCCCCAGGCGGATCTGATCGCACGTCATCCAGATGCAGAGCGCCTGGATGCCCGAGGGCAGTACATCATGCCAGGCAATATCTGCGCCCATACCCATTTTTATGGTGCCTACGCCCGTGGCATGGCGATACCAGGCCCAGCCCCTAAAGATTTTCCAGAAATCCTAGAAAAACTATGGTGGCCGCTAGACCGGGCGCTCAGGATGGACGACGTGCGCGCTTCGGCAGAAGTGATGCTGGTGGATGCCATTAAACACGGCACGACGACGCTCATCGACCATCACGCTTCGCCTAATGCCATCGAAGGCTCGCTGGATACCATCGCCGAAGCGGTAGATCGCTCCGGTTTGCGGGCCGTGCTATGCTATGAGGTGACAGATCGAAATGGTCTGGATGGGGCGCGGCGTGGCATCGATGAAAATGTGCGCTTCATCAAGGAACATTCCTCGGGCGGTTCAGGATCATCCAAGATGGCAGCCCTCTTCGGACTTCACGCCAGCCTGACCCTCTCAGATGAGACATTGGATGCGTGCCGCGCTGCAGCTCCGAAAGGGACCGGATTCCATATCCACGTCGCAGAGCATGAGGCCGATGAGTACGACAGCCTCGCCAAGTCAGGTTTGCGTGTGGTTGACCGTTTGCACCGGCGAGGCATTCTCGGTCCGCGCACCATCGTGGCCCACGCAGTGCACGTGGACGCTCGCGAGGCCGGTTTGCTGGCAGATAGCGGCACATGGGTCACCCACCAGCCCCGCTCCAACATGAATAACGGCGTAGGAGTGGCGGAAGTGGAGTCTTTGATGAGGCTCGGCGTACCGGTGTGCATGGGTACGGACGGCTTCTCCCATACCATGTGGGTGGAGTGGAAAACAACCTACCTGCTGCACAAGGTGTGGCACCGCGATCCGCGCCGCATGAATGGGATGGACGTGGTTACCATGGGCGTGTATAACAACGCCGCTTTGGCAGGAGGTTTCTTCCCGCAGGCGGCTTTGGGCGTGATCAAGCCCGGTGCTCATGCCGACCTGATTTTTGTTGATTACCAGCCGCATACGCCGCTCACCTCGGACAACGTTCCCTGGCATATTATCTTTGGCTTTCACGAGAGCATGGTGACCACCACTATCGTGGCAGGTCAGGTTTTGATGCGGGATCGCCAGTTGCTCACACTGGATGAGGAAGCTATCGCCGCCCGTGCCCTTGAGCAAGCTCCTGGGGTGTGGGAACGCTATAACGCGCAGTTCTGAAACAGGGAAATTTATGACGGAAACATTACCAATAATCGCTATCTTAGGTGGGACTGGGAAAGAAGGGCCAGGGCTGGCACTTCGATGGGGCGGCGCTGGTTACCCCATCATCATCGGCTCTCGGCAAACGGAAAAAGCACAGGCGACTGCTGATGAATTAAATGCCATGCTTGGCGGGAACTCCGTTCAGGGCATGGAAAACGGTCTTGCAGCGCGTAATGCTGATATCTGTGTGCTGACCGTGATGTACACTGCCCACCAGTCAGCCATTGACAGCTTGATAGACGATCTACAGGGCAAGATACTGGTTGATGCTACTGCACGCGTGGATTTTCGCGATCCTCGCCCGCCTGACCCGCCCTCGGCTGCGCGCATTGCCCAAGATAAGCTTGGGACGGGTGTCAGGGTGGTGGCTGCCTTCCAGAATGTGCCGGCTCACGCCCTGAAAAAAAACCTGGGGCAGCCATTGGATTCCGATGTCCTGGTGTGCGCTGATGACGTAGAGGCTGCCAATGAGGTGATCAAACTGGCTGAAGCTGGCGGCATGCGCGCCTATTACGCCGGCGGGCTTGATAACGCCATTGTTGTCGAGGGCTTAACCTCGATTATGATCAGCCTGAACAAGCACCATGGCGTTAAGACTGCCAGTATTGGAATAACAGGGATCCGATAAAAACTAGAAGGGTTCTACTGTTGCTTATCTTCTGATATGCCCCTAACGCTAACACCCCTTCCCGGTATCCCCCTCATCCAACCTGGGGATGACTTGGCTGAGATCATCATGCAATCCCTGGGGCGGGAAGAGATTGTGCTGCAGGACGGCGATATACTCGTCCTGGCACAAAAGATTGTCTCCAAGAGCCAGGGACGCAGGGTAAATCTGGCGACCATCAATCCATCGCAAACAGCTCTTGAGCTGGCTTCACAAACAGATAAGGACCCCCGTTTTTTGGAGTTGGTTCTGCGGGAGAGCAGCGAAGTGCTTCGTACGCGCCCCGGATCGATTATTGTCGAACACCGCCTGGGTTTTGTCTGCGCCAATGCAGGTATCGATCACTCCAATGTAGCCGGGGAGAGCATCCAGGATGAGGAGTGGGTCTTGCTATTGCCTGAGGAACCAGACAACGCCGCTGAGGCAATCCGCCGCTGCTTGGAAGCTGCCAGCGGGGTGCGATTAGGGGTTTTGATCATCGATTCACATGGGCGCGCCTGGCGTTTGGGGACGGTGGGGGTTTCGATTGGCCTCTCGGGTCTACCAGCTCTGGTCGACCTGCGCGGCCAGGAGGATTTGTTCGGTTATAAGCTGCGCATCACCCAAGTTGGCGCTGCTGACGAGCTGGCTGCCGCAGCTTCCCTGGTCATGGGGCAAGCTGATGAAGGCATACCGGTGGTTCATGTGCGTGGTTTTCCATACCCGCTGCGCGAGGCCTCGCTGCGGGAATTATTGCGACCAAAGAGTCAAGATTTGTTCCGTTAGAAGAAGGAGGTTGTCTAAATGCCTGCCCAAGCGATCAATCTAGAGAAATTTAATTTCGATGCCCGGCCCGATACCATCGACTTTCGCGACCTGATGTACACACCCACGCTGGTTGAAGTGCCGATGCGCATCCCACTTGA
Source organism: Anaerolineales bacterium (assembly GCA_036526235.1). Classification (GTDB taxonomy): domain Bacteria; phylum Chloroflexota; class Anaerolineae; order Anaerolineales; family UBA4823; genus DATCYX01. The sequence goes on from DATCYX010000477.1 coordinate 2,928, forward strand.
AAAATATAAAGATGTAGGAGTGCCAATCTTGAACCAGGGTCAGGAGGGTGCCTGCACCGGGTTTGGATTGGCGACCGTGGTGCATTTCTTAATGCGTACGCGCGAGGTGGACACCGACAAAACCCAGGTCAGCATGCGCATGCTGTACGAGATGGCCAAGCGATATGACGAGTGGCCTGGAGAGGCCTATTCTGGCTCCAGCGCTCGCGGCGCGATGAAAGGCTGGCATAAGCATGGCGTCTGCGCGGAGACTATCTGGAGATACAGAGTGGGCGATACCAACCCGGTGTTGACACACCGCAGGGCTGATGATGCCCGCAAACGCCCC
>DATCYX010000478.1:0-2177 GCA_036526235.1 Anaerolineales bacterium
ATCCTGCCAACATCACGCGCTTTCAAATCATCGCTTGCCAGCCAGTGAATCCCGGAGCGGATGCGAAAACATCTATCGTCTTCTCTCTGAAAAATGCGCCTGGCTCTTTGTTCAAGGCGCTGAGCGTCTTTGCGCTGCGCGACATCGATCTGACCAAGATCGAATCTCGACCGCTGGCTGGCAAACCCTGGGAGTATTTCTTCTACATTGATTTTGCGGGTTCAACCCAGGATGAGGTTGTCTCCCGCGCCTTGTCCCATCTGGAGGAGTACGCTACTTTCCTGCGTGTTTTGGGCTCATATCCGCGTCACCGTGTATGAGCAGGGTTGTATAAAAACCATACCCTTCGAAACACAGGTGCTTGTGGTATGATCAAGTTGCAACACGGGAGATGAAAAGCACTCCACTAGAGTAGTTTGTTTAGCTCATTGTTGCTTCAAAAGTATCGCCGCCATATCCATCGCAAACCGCCCTCTAGAACTATCCTAGAGGGCAGTTTTTTTAACTACAAGGAGGTCTCAAATGAAACTCGGCACTTTTTTGACGATCAAAGCGGCCATCTCGTTTATCTTTGGAACCTCAAGCCTGTTGGCGCCCGCACAGTTATTGAGCATGTATGGCGTTGCCCTCGATCCATTTGGCGTGAATATTTCTCGCTTGCTGGGGGTTACCCTGCTGGGGATTGGCTTTATCTGCTGGTTTACCCGCAATGCGGCTTATTCAGAACTGCGCCAGGGTATTCTGCTATCCCTGTTCATTGCGGACACCCTTGGATTCATCGTTGACTTGCTCTCCCAGCTTTCAGGCGTGGAAAGCGGGCTGGGTTGGATGAACGTCGCCATCTGGTTTTTCCTGGCGTTAGGCCTGGGTTACTTCCGCTTCATCAAGACCGGATAGCCTTGTCTTCGTGCGTCTTTCAACCATTAAGCATCAGATGATACAATACCCCGATGCGCTATCTTCATCTCTTGAAAACCGAAGCGGTGCAGCGGGGGGTGATGCCTCCAGAGGTTGAGCTGGATCCTGGGCTGGTCTTTACCTTGGTGCGGGATATGCCCTACCGCCGGGCCAGCGACCGCAAACCCGAAACAACCATCAGCGAGTGGCGCGGCACCTGCTCGGGCAAGCATTACCTCCTCCAGGCGCTGTTTGCCGAGCTGGGCTTCAAGTCGCAGGTCGTGGCCTGCACCACGGTTACGCCGATTGATGCGAGCGAAGTACCTGAGACCTTGCGCCTTCTGTACGAAGCCGCCAATCGTCGCTTCGTGGATGTGCACAACTACCTGCTGCTGGAACTGCCTGCGGGCGGACAGATGATCGTGGATGCCACCTGGCCGCTTTCAGCGCGCAAGGCTGGCTTGCCAGTTAACGAGACTTTCGTGCTGGGTCAGGATCAAGCCATCGCTGCCGAGCCGCTGGAGTCCTGGCCTGTTCCCGGCGGCTGCGATCCGCAGGAGTTCAAAGACGAGTTGCTGAAAGCGCAGTTTAGCCCTGCCGAATTGGAATTCCGTGAGGAGGTGATCAGGGCGTTGGGGGATATGACCGGGGGTGATGGATGAATTTTTGTCTTGAATCTTGGCATCATGCCAGTCGGACGTGGGATGGTTTAGCCTGTACTCCATTGAAAATTTAGCAACGGCTTAGTCCGGATCGTTATCGGCTGGATCGCCTAGCCTGTTGGCCTCACGCCCGGTTTATTCTCCCCTGCGTGTCTAATTTTCCTTATGCAATCGCAACTGTGAGCCTGCCGTGTTTTGGCAGGCGAATCAGTTTCGTCCGTTTCGCGCGCAGGTTGCTTCAGTTGACAGAAGGACTCCTTTGCAATGACGCTTTCCGCGAGAGAGAAAAGCTTTTGCTGTGGGTGACTCGCGAATCAGTAAAATAACCATCAAAAATAACTTGACAGGTTATACAATGCTTGCTATAATCTAACCTATAAAAACATGATAGATGGTTATTGGGTGGCTGTGAAGAGAAGTGAAGCCAAATTTAATCAAAATTGGGAAAAAAGGCACAAATCGGGAACTCATTTGGCTATATCAACGTCTACGATTTGGATTGTATAGAGAAGACCAAATTCCCATGCTGGCTCGCTGTACAGCCCAATCATCAAATGCAAGAGGTGTGAAATGTCTGCTCTGAAAAAAATCTCCCTGGTTCTTTTAGCCCTGGTCGTG
>DATCYX010000479.1:0-2157 GCA_036526235.1 Anaerolineales bacterium
TGGCCGGTGGCGGTGATTGGCGCTGGGGTTCTCATGGGAGTTATTGGATTGGTCACATGGGTTCCTGGCTTGCTGATCCCAGCTTGTATCGTGGGTGGCATAGGCGGCCTGTTGTACTGGCAAAATGCTACTGGCAACTGGGAAAGTTGGGCATATGCCTGGACGCTGATCCCTGGTTTTGCGGGTGTCGGCGTCATCCTATCTGGCTTGATAAGTCGCGACCGGCGTGCACTGGTGGGCGGTGGATGGGCGATTTTCAACAGCCTGGTCTTGCTGGCAATATTTGGTTCATTTCTCGGCGGGATGGCAATCTCAAGATACTGGCCGGTATTATTGATTTTGCTGGGTGTTTTGCTCCTCGCCCAGGGGTTATTCCGGCGGAGATGATGCCCTTGTTTGTTTGAGATGGCGAAGCAAGCCCACTTTCGCTTTTACGCTGAGCTCAACGACCTGCTTGGCAAACCCGAGGTAGAGGTCCAAGTCGCTTTGTCCCAGAATGGGGACCAATCGGTCAAGCACATGATTGAGTCGCTTGGGGTTCCGCATACTGAAGTAGGACGGGTGCTAGTAAATGGCCTCGCGGTGGATTTTAGCTATCTTGTCCAGGAAGGCGACCGGGTCGAGATTTATCCATTGGCTTGCCAAGAGCCTCCAACTCCTTCGGCAATTCCCCGCTTTATCCTGGATAACCATTTGGGCAGGCTTGCCGTCTACCTGCGCATGCTGGGTTTCGATGCGTTGTATCGCAATGACTTTCAGGATGATGAACTCGCCAGCCTTTGCGACCGCGAAGACCGTATCTTGCTCACCCGTGATAAACGCCTGCTGATGCGAAATCAGGTCACGCGTGGTTACTGGCTGCGCAGTAAGATACCCCGTCGCCAGCTTGAAGAGGTGGTGCGCAGGTATCGCTTGGCTGGGGCGATTCAACCATTTCAGCGCTGCATGCGCTGCAATGAGCCGCTGGTGCCGGTACATAAAGATGTTATCCTTCACCGCCTCGAACCGCTAACTCGCCGCTATTTTAATGAGTTCCATCTATGTCCAGCCTGCGACAAGGTGTATTGGAAGGGCTCGCACTACGAGCGCATGCGGCTTCTCATCGAGCAAGTTAAGATTCACGCAATTGAAGGCAAAGATACTTTCCCAACGGCATAACTTTTACGAGGATTAAGATTCTTGTAATGTATTTCCTGCTCTAGGTAAGAGCTTATGGGTTATGATAAGTGATCTATGAGCAGTTCGCGGATCCTGGTTGTCGAAGATGAACCTAGTATCGCCGAGGTGACTAGCTTGTATCTCAAGCGGGCTGGTTTTCAAGTTGTGGTCGCCACAGACGGTGAAGAGGCCTTGGATGCGCTTGGCAGACAGTTCCCTGACCTGATTGTTCTGGACCTTATGCTGCCTGGCATGGATGGCATGGAAATCACCCGCCATGTGCGTGCTATGAGCGATGTCCCCATCATCATGCTGACCGCTCGTCGGGAGGAAGCGGATCGAATCGCTGGGCTGGAGACGGGGGCTGATGATTATGTAGTCAAGCCTTTCAGCCCGCAAGAATTGGTAAGCCGTGTGCGAGCCGTGCTGCGCCGCAGCCAGGGACAATCCCAGGTGAGCAATGAGCGCCCATTGGTCTTCGGTGATCTGGTCATCGATCCGCAGACCCGCCTGGTTACTGTACAGGGGGTAGAAGTACTGCTGACCGTGAAGGAGTTTGATATGCTTTGGCTGCTGGCGCGCCACCCGCGACAGGTGTTCTCCAGACGGCAACTGCTCGAGCGAGTGTGGGGGCTTTCCGATTACATTGATCCGGGCACGGTCACAGTTCACGTGCGCCGATTGCGGGAAAAAATTGAGGCAGACCCATCGAGCCCGGCACACATCCTCACCATGTGGGGTGTCGGGTATAAATTTGAACCCTGAAAAAAACTGATGAGCACCGGTAGTCTATCACGAGTCAATCTTCCCGTTCGCTTCATTATTGGGGTGGCGTTAATAGTTGCCCTCTCGCTGGGAATCTTTAATTTACTCATGCGACCCGCGGTCAATGAGATTGGCCTGATGGCGGGTTTTCTCTCCATCACTGCCCTGGTCTCTGCTCTGGCAGGCTATGGTTTGTATCGTCTGGGCTGGATGGACCGCTCTCCGACCATCCTT
>DATCYX010000480.1:0-6842 GCA_036526235.1 Anaerolineales bacterium
CGCCCGCCCAAACCCCCCTGCCACGTATCCAACTGCGTAACTTCTAAAATCTTTATTCGTTGTTTGGATACGACGATCCCCCAATAACCATTGAGGAGAGATTATGAAACCAGAAAACTATAACATTGGTTTTGTATCTACCCGATTTCGCGGGCATGATGGAGTTTCGCTTGAGGCAGAGAAGTGGTTGGAAGTTTTGGTGAGACTGGGCCATAACTGTTATCTGTTTGGTGGTGATAGTGATGAATATGAAAAAGATTATACTTTTTTGGTCCCAGAGGCGCATTTCAAGCATCCGGATATTCAAGAAGTTTACTCGATAGCGTTTTCGGCTCTGACACGCCCACCTGAGGTTACACGGCGGATTCAAACACTTAAGGAACACCTGAAGCAACGCTTGAATGCTTTTGTTGATCAATATAAGATCCGTCTGTTGATTGTTGAGAACGCGCTAGCAATCCCGCTGAATATACCGCTTGGTCTGGCTCTAACTGAATTTATTTCCGAAACGCGCATCCCTGTGATCGCACACCATCACGACTTTTTCTGGGAGCGTAAGAGGTTTTTAACCAACTGCGTGTGGGATTACCTGAATATGTCATTCCCACCGCACCTGCCATCCATCCGCCACGTGGTGATAAACTCGTCAGCTTCAAATCAATTGAGTCTCCGAACTGGTATTTCTGCGATGACCATCCCAAATGTGATGGACTTTGATCATCCACCCCAGCCACCAGATGATTACACGGCGACCTTCCGGCCAGATGTTGGCCTGAATTCCGGCGAGTATCTCTTTTTACAGCCTACGCGGGTTGTCCAACGTAAAGGAATTGAGCATGCCATAGAGTTAATTCAGCGTATAGGCCTAAAAGCGCGCCTGATCATATCTCACGCCAGCGGGGATGAGGGTTATGAGTATGAACAGCGACTCCGGTATTATTCGGAATTGATGGGAGTGTCGGCATATTTTGTTTCAGATATCATTCGCGATTCGCGTGGAAGCTTGGAAGACGGCCGCAAGATTTATACCCTCTGGGATGCTTATCAGGCTGCAGATTTGGTCACTTACCCTTCAAGCACAGAAGGGTTTGGCAATGCATTCCTAGAGGCGATCTATTACCATCGTCCAATTGTGGTCAATAATTACTCTATCTTCGCGATTGACATTAAGCCAGTGGGTTTTAAGGTGATTGAATTTGATGGGTTTATTACTGAAAACACAGTCAAACAGGTTGTGGGTATTTTAGAAGATCGGAGATTAGCGGAGCAAATGACCGAGCACAATTACAGCTTAGCACAAAGGCATTATTCGTTTAATATGCTTGAACGACGCCTCAATACAATGTTGATGGAATGTTTTGGTGAAGAGTAGATCATGAAACCTAACGCCATAGAGCTCTTAAAAAACCGTATCAATTTACGCCAGATACCATTCAGCGATCGAGGCTCGCGCATACTAGTATTTCAAGAGGATGATCACTTCTCAGTTCGCTTGGCTGAGCGCTGGCTCAAGCTGGCTGGTAAGCTTTCGGCATACCGACAACGACCACCCCTGATTGAACAATGGGCTTTTACGGATGGGGATGGCAATCCTATGCCGCTGAAATTAACCACTTACCCGCACTGCATGATTGTCGATACTCCCGTGGGCGTTTTTACAATGGCCTTTCAAGACAGTGAGACCCTGTACGTGTCCTTGCCACCGGCAAGATGCGGTATGGATTTCTACGCTCGACTGGATCAAGCCCATGTGGATCGGCGGGGGGGAGTTCTACGACTGACAGGGGATATCCGCAGGAATATGGCATATACAACCAATGCCCACATCATTGAAAATTCGGCCTTCGCCGTGGAAGGTGATGGCCACAGAGTGAAACTTCGTTTGGATGCTACGGAAGGCAATAGAGGTTTATTGCTGAACGTAACCCCGCGCCTGGGATTCAACCGCTGGGTGCCTGAGCCAGAACCGGTTCTTGAAGCTTCAAGACAGCGGTGGGAAGAATGGTTTGCAGCCGTCCCACCGGTCCTGGAAGAATATGAGCATCAATACTACTACGCCTGGTGGATCATGCGGGTGGGGCTGCTTTCCACGCGTTATTACACCACCCGTGAAGTGATGACGCCGTCTAAAAGCTATTATATTGGCTCATGGCAATGGGACAACTTCTTCCATGCATTAGCATACCGCTATATCGACACGCGCCTTGCCCAGGATCAATTGCGTATCTTGATGGATCACCAACGAGAGGATGGAATGATCCCCGATGCCATCCACGACGAGGGCACGGTCACGCACCTGGATTTTCCAGTGGAGGCCGATGTCACAAAACCCCCTTTGGTGGCGTGGGCAGCCTGGAAGTTATATGAACATGACCATGATCGTGAATTCCTAAATGAAATTTATGGACCGATAATAAAATGGAATAATTGGTGGTTCGAGAAAAACGATCTGGATCAGAATGGTTTGTGTGAATACCAGCATCCCTTCTCTTCAGGCTTAGATGACAGCCCGCTCTGGGATGATGGTATGCCAGTCGATTCGCCGGACCTCAATACCTATCTGTTCCTTCAGCAGGAAGCGCTGGCGAAGATCGCTGTGGAGATTGGGGAGCAGGAAGAAGGGCTGATGTGGTCTCAGCGCGCTGATGCCATGGCACAGCGCTTGATTAAGCTGCGCTGGGATAAACGGGCAGGCGTTTTTTGGGCGACACATTTGGGAAAACGCGTGAAAGTGTTGACCCCCTTCAATCTCTTCCCATTGATCACGGGAAAAATGCCAAAAGAGATTAATGAGCGCCTTGTCGGGCATCTCACCAACCCAGACGAATTTTGGGCGCGCTATCCTGTTCCTAGCGTTGCGTTGAATGATGCGAAGTTCGATCCGTGGCAGATGTGGCGCGGGCCTACCTGGGCTAATATCAATTTCTTGCTGATTGAAGGGTTATTTCGCTGTGGCTACGATGACCTGGCGCGGGAGTTACGCCGTTGTACGCTGGATTTGATTGCAAGTTTGCCGGATATCTACGAATATTATCATCCGATTAGCGGTGAAAACCCTCCGAAGGCTGCCCCTATCTACGGATGGTCTGCCGCATTATTCATCGAGATGGTGATCCAAGCCACGAATGAGGCCAAGGGTGCTGATGGTGAGGATTATGAAGGTTGATTTACTGCATTACTCTTCACCTCCGATTGTAGGAGGTGTTGAGAGTGTCATGGCCCATCATGCCAGGTTGATGGCAGATGCTGGTCATGAAGTGCGAATTCTGGCGGGGAGAGGAGACGTTTTCGATGAGCGTGTCCAATTCGTCCATATCCCATTCGTCGATTCGCGCCATACGAATATATTAGAGATCAAGCGAGATTTGGATCAGGGCAATATTCCGCCCCAATTCCCTATCTTGAAAGATCAGCTTGTCTCCACATTGAAGGAGATCACCCTAGATACAGATGTGCTAATTGCCCACAACGTTTGCTCACTTAGTAAAAATCTTGCCCTGACCGCCGCGTTGTATCAATTGAGCCAGGAGCGCAATTCGCCGCGGTTGATTCTCTGGCATCATGACCTTGCCTGGACAACGCCGCGCTACCGTTCGGAACTGCACGATGGTTATCCGTGGGACTTGCTGCGCCGCGATTGGGCCGGTGCCAAGCAGGTGGTAGTTTCTGCGTTGCGCCGGCAAGAGCTCGCTGAGCTATTAGGGATTCCCCTCGAGCGGGTGGTGGTTGTCCCAAATGGTTTGGACATTGAGCGCTTTTTGAAACTCGAGGAGCGGAGCGTTGAACTGGTGTCACAACTAGATTTGTTGGGGTGCGCTCCACTACTTCTGCTGCCAGTCAGGATAACCCCGCGCAAGAATATCGAATTAGCTTTGGGTGTTTTGGCTGCCCTACGGATCCAATTCCCTCAGGCGGCGTTGGTGGTCACTGGACCTTTGGGGCCACACAATCCAGCTAACATTCACTATTTCAATCGGCTTCTCTCACTGCGTGAGTCACTAGGGTTAAAGGGATGTGCGCATTTCCTGGCCGAAGTTAGCTCGGAATATTTGCCGGATGGTGTGATCGCCGATTTTTACCGTTTGGCCGACGCGCTCTTCTTCCCCAGCCGAGAGGAAGGCTTTGGTATACCTATACTGGAAGCTGGAATGACAGGCTTGCCCATTTTTTGCGCAGATATTCCCCCACTGAGGGAATTGGCAGGTGAGAATGCGCGTTATTATGACCCTGATTCAGCCCCCGAGGTTGTGGCTTCAATGATTTCTGATCACTTTGCCTCAAACCCAATATATGATTTGCGTGTCAGAGTAAAGAAACACTACACCTGGCAACAATTATATGTTGAACAGATTGAACCTTTATTGACAGAAGTTGTATCGTTGTAGGGTTATATGGTGAATGGGGCCGGCAATACTCACCCCAATCTACCCAGATTCCTACACTAGCGTATGATAGAAATATGTTATTGGATTGATGAATAATGAGAAAGTATACTGCTCCTGCATTCCGAAAAGCTATGGTACCTATTATTGCTGGCTGTGAAAGTAAAGATGCAATCAGGGCGGCTGGAGCCGTCAGCGGGCTAGGCGAGGTAGTGATGCTGGGTTTGGTAGCGGCTGCCCCTGATGAGCCGCTTAGCGCTTCAGCAGAGCAAGCCCGTCAGGTCCGCAAGATGATGCGTGAATTTGCGAAAAAGGATCGCTTCCGCAGCTTGGGCAGGGTGCGAGTTTCGAATTCACCTTCTGAGGAATTGTTCGAAGCAGTCATCGACGAAGAACCCGATCTACTACTCATTGAATGGCCTCGCCAGCACGAGGCACTGGGGATCTCCTTGAACGAGGCAATGCAGCGATGTACCTGCGCTGTGGCCCTGGTACGTGGCAAGATCCCTGAGAAACCTCACCATATTCTCATACCTATAAGGGGTGGTCCATTCGCCGAGCTTTCATTGCGGATTGTTTTGGCGATCTCCCGAAATACCCGAGCTAGTGTTACTGCATTACACATCATCCCTCCTTCTTCAAATTATATCCAGGAAGCTCCATTCAAGGGATTGTCTCATGTACTATCTAACCTGCCTGAAGTCAAGTATCATGAGATTCACACAGATGATCCAGTGCAGGCAATCCTAGAGGCTTCGCATGGATTTGATCTAGTAGTGCTCGGCGCAACAGCACAGGTATCACCTAAGCAGGAATTTCTTGGCCCCGTAGCAGAAAGGATCCTCAACGAATGTTCGGCTGGCGTAATGGTTGTAAAAACGCCGCGCTCGATGCCTGTGGATATGGGGAGCGAATTAATCGGCCAGACAGCCATATCTATCTTAGTAGATAAATGGTTCGCAGAGAACACCTATCATGCCGATGAATTCTCAAACCTGAAAGAGTTGCTGGCGCTGAAGCGCAAGCAAGGTGTAACCATCAGCCTGGCATTGCCAGCCTTGAATGAAGAAGAGACCGTGGGAAATGTGATTCAAACTGTCAAATCGGTATTGATGGACGAATACCCCATTTTGGATGAAATTGTTTTGATGGACTCCAACTCAACCGACCAGACCCGCGAGATCGCCAAGGACCTGGGTGTTCCTGTATATATTCATCAGGAGATACTCCCTCAATATGGTGCCCGGCGCGGCAAAGGAGAGGCATTATGGAAGAGCCTCTATACGACTCGGGGTGATATCGTGGTGTGGATTGATACGGATATTGTCAATATCCATCCGCATTTTGTCTTTGGTCTGATAGGACCTTTATTAGCCAATCCAAAACTGCAATTTGTCAAAGGCTTTTATCGCCGACCCATTAAAGTAGGTAATCGCATTCAAGCTGGAGGTGGTGGCAGGGTGACTGAACTGACCGCCCGCCCTTTGCTTAACCTGTTCTACCCCGAACTTTCCGGGTTGATCCAACCGCTTTCTGGAGAGTATGGAGGGAGGCGCAAAACCCTGGAACGTTTGCCATTCTCCTCTGGTTATGGTGTAGAGATTGGCTTGCTTATCGATGTCCTGGAGAACTTTGGATTAGACACCATCGCTCAAGTGGATCTGAGAAAGCGCGTGCATCACAACCAGCCGCTTGAGTCATTGAGTAAAATGTCATTCACTATTATTCAGACAGTGATCCGGAAAGTGGAATGGCGTTATGGCAGGAACATCCTCGAGGAAGTCAATAAGACCATGAAGTTGATCCGTTACCAGTCAAAACGGTTTTTCCTCGAGGTTGAAGAGATCGTTGAGAGGGAACGTCCCCCTATGGTAGATGTGCCAGAATATAGAGAGTTACACTCCTTATGACGCATCTAATTTTTATCCGGCATGGGGAGACAGATTGGAATACAGAAGGTCGCTGGCAAGGACAAATCGATGTGGCTCTCAATACAAAAGGACGCCAGCAAGCCCAAGACCTGGCTGAGAAACTATCGGGAGCTAATATCCAGGCAATATATTCCAGTGATTTACAGCGCGCCATAGATACGGCGCGACCCCTGGCGGAAATGACTGGATTAACGATCCGAACGGATGCGCGTTTGCGTGAGATTCATCAAGGAGAGTGGCAGGGTATGCTGGTATCTGATATAAGGGCTCGCTATGCCGAATTGTTCCAGCAGCGAGTGAACGATCCACTAACCATCGCGCCGCCTGGAGGAGAGACTGTTGTCCAGGTTCAAGAACGCGTGTTGCGAGCACTGAATGAAATTGTGCAGAGACATTTGAATGAGCGCGTGGCTATCTTTGCACATGGGTTTGTGATCGCTGTGCTCCGAGTGAACCTTGAAAAGAGGCCGATTGACTCGGTCTGGCAATTGGTGCCAAAAAGTGGGGAAATAATAGAATATTCGTAACT
>DATCYX010000481.1:0-3885 GCA_036526235.1 Anaerolineales bacterium
TAACCTGGGCATGACTCGCGAAGCCTGTTTAGCTGCCGAGCAAGTCATCTTGACTTGCGAAGAGATCGTACCCGCCGAAGTGATCAGTAGCGATCCAAACCGCGTAGTGGTTCCTGGTTTCCGGGTTGTTGCAGTTGTTCAGGCGCCCTGGGGCGCTTATCCATCACCGGTTCCCGGTTACTATAACCGAGATCACCAGGCTTTCCTCGATTACCAGGAAGCAAGCCACACCGCAGAGCGTTTTGCCAGCTGGCTGGAGAGTCGGGTGGTCGCGCCAAAGGATTATGATAGCTATCTGGAGCTGATTGGGAAAACACGCTTGGCTGAGCTTGTGCCCAAAGTAAGTGCGCCCTCGGCAGTGGTGGACTTTGGATATTGATTGCCCGAAGACAGGCATTGTCAGACCAGATCAGAGCAGGCGAGGATGATCATGCCAGTACATTCTGAGCGTTACACAGCCGCTGAATTAATGGTCACAGCAGCTGCAAATGAAATTGTCAATGGGGAAGTGGTCTTTGTCGGAATGCGCTTACCGTTATTAGGCTTCCAATTGGCGAAGTCCACCCATGCCCCGCATGCCATTGGGATTTTTGAATTAGGCATTGTCCGCGATAAACCGGCTCCGGAGCCTATTCTCACAATGGGGGATTTGCCTAATCTATACCACGCGCAGTGGCTCACGGATACTATGGGATTAATGGGGATGCTCCAGCGAGGGATGGTTGACGTGAGCTTTATCGGCGGCGCTCAGGTGGATCGTTTTGGCAATTTGAATACCAGCTACATTGGACCAGTGCGCCAACCACAGACCCGCTTGCCGGGTAGCGGTGGGGCTTGCGACCTGGCTTCACTGGCTAAGCGGCATATTATTGTGATGCCTCACCAAAAGCGTCGATTTGTTCATAACGTGGATTACATCACTTCGCCCGGCTTCGGAAAGGGTCGGGGCTGGCGAGAAGCACAAGGCTTGCCGCGCGGCGGTCCAGCAGCAGTGATCACAACTCTGGGCGTGCTGCATTTCGCCCCGTCTACCTTTGAGATGGTGCTCACCTCAATCCATCCGGGGGTTACAGTTGAGGAAGTGCAAGCAAACACGGGGTGGGCACTCCGTGTAGCGCCGGACATTACACAAACGCCAGAGCCTAGTGACGAGCAGCTTGCAATCTTGCGCAAAAATGATTTGGAAGGTTATTGGACAGGGGTCTGACCAACAGCTAGAGATTCTAGAGCGGAATGCAGCCGTGTTTCTTCGGCGGGTTGGTATCGCGCTTGTTTGAGAGCATCTCCAGGGCATTGATCAGGCGCGGGCGCGTCTCGCGCGGCTCGATCACATCGTCAATATAGCCGCGTGAAGCCGCTACATACGGATTGGCGAATTTCTTTCGGTATTCGTCAACTAACTCAGCCTTGCGTTTGGCGGGGTCTTTCGCTTGTGCCAGTTCTCTGCGGAAAATTATGTTTACCGCGCCGTCTGGCCCCATCACAGCGATCTCTGCCGTAGGCCAGGCCAGATTAACGTCTCCTCGGATGTGCTTGCTGCTCATCACGTCATACGCGCCGCCGTAGGCTTTTCGGGTGACCACCGTCAACTTTGGCACGGTGGCTTCGCAATAGGCATACAGCAGCTTGGAGCCCGCGCGAATGATGCCGCCGTGTTCCTGCGCAGTGCCAGGCAGAAAACCAGGCACATCCACAAAAGTCAGGATAGGGAGATTGAATGCATCGCAGAACCGCACAAAGCGGGCTGCTTTCTCGGATGCATTGATGTCCAAAACGCCAGCTAATACAGCGGGCTGATTGGCAATAATACCAATGCTGTGGCCTCCCAAGCGGGCGAAGCCCACGACGATGTTTTGCGCGTATGCTTCGTGGATTTCAAAGAATTGCCTGTCGTCCACGATCAGGCGGATCGCATTTTTTATGTCGTAGGGTTTCCCCGGGTCGTCAGGGATCAGTTTATCCAGCGCCTCTTCCATGCGCAGTGGATCATCCCCGTTAGGCACGAAGGGAGGGTCTTCCATGTTGTTCTGGGGCAGGTAGGAGAGCATCTTTTGGATAAGATAGAGGGCATCAGCTTCACTGTCGGCAGCCATGTGGCAGACGCCAGACGTCTCAGAGTGCACACTGGCGCCGCCCAACTCTTCGAAGGAAACCTCCTCGTGTGTCACCGTCTTAACCACCTCTGGTCCGGTGACGAACATATACGAGGAGTTGCGCACCATGATGATGAAGTCAGTCAGGGCAGGAGAGTAGACTGCTCCCCCGGCACAAGGTCCCATAATCACACTAATCTGGGGGATAACGCCAGAAGCCAGGGTGTTCCTCAGGAATATATCTGCATAACCTCCCAAGGAGACTACCCCTTCTTGGATGCGTGCCCCGCCGGAATCGTTTAACCCGATTAGGGGCGCGCCATTCTTCATTGCCATATCCATTATCTTGCAGATCTTCTCAGCATGCACCTCTCCCAGGCTGCCGCCAAAGACTGTAAAATCTTGCGAGAAGACATAGACTAACCTACCGCCAATGGTGCCCCAACCGGTAACTACACTGTCGCCCAGGTACTTCTGTTTTTCCAGGCCAAAATCTGTCGTGCGGTGTTCTGCAAATGCATCAATCTCGCGGAAAGAACCCTTATCCATCAGCAGATCAATGCGCTCGCGTGCGGTCAGGCGGCCGCGCTGGTGTTGCGCTTCAATGCGCTCAGCACCGCCGCCCAGCCGGCTCTGGCTTTTCAGTTTGCGTAATTCTTGGATCTTAGGATCAATTTCGCTCATTCAACGCTCCAAAAGATAAGCTTCCTTCTTGATCGCATTTCAATTTTACCCATGCTGTATACGGGAATATAGAAAAGCTGATTATAGGCTATTTTTTGCTATGTATCGAAAAATGCTTTGGCAACTGGTCGAGATAACGTCCAAAAAATAAATGCTAGCACCAGCACAGCGAATCCCAGTGTGAAGGGCAGGTTATCGGATGCTGATCCTTGACGTATAAGCAACCGGTCTAACCAGTAGTAGGTTATGTACACCAGGACAATCCATAAGGTCATTTGAGGTGCCCTGCGATTGCCGCGCCATAGGCTCCAGGCTAAAGGGAGCCCAATCAGGCTCCAAAATAAGCCACTTAGCATAATATAAGATACAAGCGCCGGGAGCAGCCCGGCAAGAAAGCGCCATTGTACGATGGCTTCAATGCAGCGATATAAGTTAATCCCAGCAATGGTTAAAACCCCAAATACCAGCAGGGTTACGCTGAAAGGTCGAGGATAGGTTGATGAAAATTGGGCGCCAAATGAAGCGTTCGAGGGCTGCAGATTCTTATTGGACATAGAAAGAATTCTACCCTTAACTGATCACCCTTTTGTGATCAATCCAAGGTTTGGGTTTATCTGCAGCAATTATCCTCGAATATCAATGGTAACTTTCCCCTTTTGATTCCCCTTTTCTAGGTGTTCCTCCGCTGCACGCGTCTCTGAGAGAGGGAACGTACGATCCACAACTGGTTTGAGCTTGCCAGCAAAGATCAGTTCCATCACGCGGGCAAAGTCCTGGTGGGTGCTCATCGTCGACCCAATAATGGACAGGTGCTTGCCAAATATATAACGGTTATCGATCTCAAACTTTGGGCCGCCAGTATTGCCAACAGTCAGAATGCGCCCACCCTTGCGCGCTGTCCGAAAGCTCTGCGGGAAGGTGATGCCCACATTATCCACCACAACATCCACACCGCGCCGGTTGGTCATATGGAATATGGCTTTAGACCAGTTCTCGTCCTTGGAGCGGTCAATCAGATAATCTGCCCCTAGAGACTCTGCAAGAGCCAGTTTGTCCTCGCTTGAACCAACCACGTAGACAACGGCTCCCGCCAATTTGGCAATCTGAA
>DATCYX010000482.1:0-4090 GCA_036526235.1 Anaerolineales bacterium
GGGAAGTCCCATCTCTGTACTTTAGCCGTTAAGACACAGTTTTCATGAGATTTCTGTCTCTGTGGATAATTTATGTATGCGCCTCGCGCTGCTGGAGCCAGGTCAAAGCCAGGTTGACTAAGTAAGCTAGCAGTAGCAAGATAAGTCCCAGTGCGATTGCCAGAGCGAATTCGCCTTTGCCTGTCTCCAGGACGGTGGCGGTGGTCAGCACCCGTGTTTGGTGGCGTATGTTACCGCCCACCATCATCGAAGCGCCCACCTCCGAGATCACGCTACCAAAACCAGCCATCAAGGCCGCAAGCAAAGGCAGGCGCGCCTCGCGCCACAAAGCCAGGATCATCTGCGTCTGCGAGGCCCCCAGCCCGAGCAATTGGAGCCGCAACTCGGGTTTGATTTGCTGCAAGGCAGCCACAGTCAGGCCGGTGACCACCGGCGCCGCGATAATGGTTTGCGCAATGACAATCGCCGTCGGCGTATAGATCAAGCGCAGGTCACCCAAAGGGCCGCTGCGCCATAAGAAGATCGAAACCCATAGGCCCACCACCACCGGCGGAAGCGCCATACCAGTGTTGATCAAGCTGAGCAGGAAATCCCGCCCCAGGAAACGGCCCAGCGCCAGCCAGGTGCCCAGGGGCAGGCCGATGAGCAGGCTGATCCCGGTCGCTATTCCTGAGACACGCAGGGAGAGCAGGGTGATCTCAAAGACTTCGGGGTCGCCACGCAACAGCAGCCCAAATGCTTGCAGAATGCCTTGCCAGATTAATTCCATTTACTCAAATCCTAAAT
Source organism: Anaerolineales bacterium (assembly GCA_036526235.1). Classification (GTDB taxonomy): domain Bacteria; phylum Chloroflexota; class Anaerolineae; order Anaerolineales; family UBA4823; genus DATCYX01. Next base: position 787 of record DATCYX010000482.1, read on the forward strand.
CTGCATCGGTCTTATCGGCGTCGGGGAAGAACAGCGGCTGGCCGTACTTATCCACGCCGAACTCGCCGATCACCTTCTGGGTCTCGCCGTCGATAAGGAATTGGGCAAAGGCTGTAGCGCCTGCGTTGTTCACCTTGGGCCATTTCTCCGGGTTGACGGTGATGACATGATAGACGTTCAGGAGGACCGGGTCGCCCTCCACCAATATCTCCAGCCCCAGCCCCTGGCGGGTAGCCAGGTAAGTGGCGCGGTCGGTTAAGGTGTATGCAGCCTTTTCACCGGCGATCTTGAGCGTGGCGCCCATGCCCTGCCCCGACTCGATGTACCAGTCACCCTGCGGGTCGATCTCGCCACTCTTCCAAAGTGCCAGCTCCGCTTTGTGCGTGCCGGAGTCATCGCCGCGCGAGACAAAGGCAGCCGCTGCCGAGGCGATCTTCACCAGAGCCTCTACTGCCGATACGTCCCCTTTGATCCCAGCCGGGTCGTCTGCTGGGCCAACGATGACGAAATCGTTGTGCATCACCAGCAGGCGCTCTGCCCCAAAACCGCCATCCATTAACTCCTTCTCAGCGGCGGGAGCGTGCACCAGCAGCACATCCGCGTTGCCGTCTTCACCCATCTTGAGCGCCTGCCCAGTGCCAACCGCCACAGTCTTCACCGTGTATCCACTCCGCCCTTCAAAGATCGGGATGAGCACGTCCAACAAGCCTGAGTCCTGCGTGCTGGTGGTAGTAGCCAGGATGATCTCCTTCGCAGCGGGTTGGGTAGCGCACGCTGACAGGCTAACCATGACGCTCAGAATGATAAGGAGGAGAATAAGATGGCGATTGTGCAGTCTCATTTTGTGGTGAGCTCCTCTCCGGTGTGGGTTGTGTTATAGCCGCCCAATCCCTCAGCCATGCTCCGGAAGGCGCGATCGTTCAGGGCTTCCATCAAACGGCGGTAGCTTGGCTCCCAAATTTTTTCGGCTGAGATCACCAAGTCGAAACGCTCCTGGAACAGGGGAATAAAACCCAGGCCAAGCTGCTGCGCTGCGGCAGCTAATCCCAGGCCAGCATCTGCCTGCCCCTGGGCTATAGCCTGGGCGATATCCGTGTGGGTACGCGCCTCCCGGGTGTAGCCGCGGATGAGCTCATGATTTACACCCAACTTTTCCAATTGCAGATCCAGCCAGAGGCGCGTGCCTGAGCCTGGATTGCGGTTGATGAAGGTCACATCGGCTCGGGCGAGGTCTGGGATGCCGCGTATCTGGCGTGGATTGCCGGGAGCCAGCAGCAAACCCTGTTCGCGATGAGCCAGGGTAACCAGCTTCATCGACCGCTCGGGGAACAGGTGGCGCACGTAAGGCAGGTTGTACTCCCCGCTCTGGCTATCCAGCAGGTGGCAGCTACTCAGGTTTGCCAGCCCTTGCCGCAGGGCGATTAAACCGTCCAGGCTGCCTACGGACAGGACCAACAACTCCAAATCAGCTCTACTTGCCAGATCCTGCGCCAGTCTTCCTAAAGCGATATCATCGCTGCCGATCAGGACAAGCACGTCCTCACGGGTCGCTTCGGGCAAGACGGCCTGCTGCAAGATAAAAGCCCGCGCCGTAGACTGGTAATACTTCTCAACATAGCCCCCACTGATCTGCGCGGAGATCATTTCAACCAGCCCAGCCTGTTCCAATTGCTTTAGGTGATAGCGGATCCAGGCTGGATGCTCACCCAACGCCTGCCCCAATTGGGTCAGCGTGGCGGGCTCATCCATTAACCGGCGCAGGATAGCCAGGCGCCTCGGATCGGAGAGAGTTTTGATCTGGTCGAGCGAGCGAATCTTTTCAACAGGCTGCATAGGGAAGGTTCTCTGCGAACAAGTAATTCCACACTTTAATAATTTTATTTATCGTTAAAATTAAGTTTAACATCCAAAGGAATGCCTGTCAATGAATCCACTGATGTATCCAGGCTTCACCAAACGATGAACTGCCTCTGTTGTTACTCGCCTTTCACACTTAGCCATCTCGAGCGAGCGTGCTGCGAGCGAAGCGATCTCTGTGGCAGTGTGAGGAGATGGCTTCGTCGCTACGCTCCTCGCCATGACCGATTTGAAAGCTATCGTGGCGAGCTTTCATCGCAAGCGGCTTTTACCTTTCGCCAAATAGCTTGTAGGGCAATCGCATTGGAGCCATTGCCCACCACTGAGGAGAGAAAATGGGGTGTTTTAGTGGGGGCATACCCCCACCAAAACACCCCAAACACTCTTTTTGCGGGATTGCACATGCCCCTCAGGGCATATGCAATTGCCCTGAATAGCTTGCCACATATCCATCAATATGGTAAATATGGGGCATAATTACTGGTTGAAATGTCCACCTCAAAATTTCTCGCGCTCGTCCAAGAATCTTACTCGCCCATCCTGAGCGATGGCGCTATGGGAACTATGCTCAATGCCCGAGGGCAAGGGTTTGAGCAATGTTTCGACGCCCTCAACCTGAGCAATCCGGCTTTGGTCGGCGAGATCCATCGCGCCTACATCGAAGCTGGAGCTCAGGTCATCCAGACCAACACCTTCGGCGCTAACCGCTTCAAGTTGGCTGCCCACGGCTTAGAGAACCAAGTTGCAGAGATCAACCGCCTGGGCGTGGAGCTGGCCCAGCGGGTGGTTTTAGCCACATATAAAGATATTCTCGTGGCAGGTGATGTCGGCCCGTTGGGCGTGCGTTTGGCTCCCTTCGGGCGCGTCCAGCCGGAGCAAGCTCGCCAGGCTTTTCTTGAGCAGATACTTGCCCTGGCTCAAGCTGGGGTGGATTTGCTCATCCTGGAGACATTCAGCGATCTGAACGAGATCAATGAGGCCGTGGCCGCGGCGCGCCAGGGTGCTGCGCATTTACCCCTCGTTGCCTCGATGACCTTCACCCGCGACGACCTCACGCTGCTGGGGGATAGCCCGATCCATGTGGCGCGCAGCCTCGCCGAAGCCGGTGGGGACGTGATCGGCATCAACTGCTCAGGTGGTCCAGCGCAGATCTGGCGAATTCTGCACCAAATGCGGCAAGCTGTGCCCGAAGCGCGCTTCTCAGTTATGCCTAATGCTGGTTGGCCCGAGCAGGTTGGTGGGCGCATCATGTACCCCGCCAACCCAGATTATTTCGGCGAATATGCCCTGGCCTTTTGCGAGGCAGGCGCCAGCCTGATCGGAGGCTGCTGCGGCACCACTCCCCAGCATATATCCGCCATGCGCGCTGCCCTTGATAGCCAGGTTGAGGGCTGCGCACCCGTAATGGACGAGCTGAGCATGCCAGCGGAATTCGAAGAGCGCCTGG
>DATCYX010000483.1:0-2420 GCA_036526235.1 Anaerolineales bacterium
TGAAGATATCGGTTGGCGGTTGTGTCATCGCGTTTCCCCGCCTGGGATTATATCAGCATTTGATCGATCTTTCGATATCCTATCCATTCAGGGCAATTGTGCGCTTTTTCATTAATTTGATTTGGCGCTAATAATCGATTATAAACATAACGAAACACATCTTCATCATCAGTAATAAATCAAAGGAGGCCAATAAAGACGAAGTTCGTTACAGCCGGCTGACAGGGTTTGCCTGGTTGAGCCGTGTTCGTATCTACTGAATGACCATAGGAGAGTTCAAAATGGATACAAAACTTTCAACAGGCCATATGTTCAAGAGGCTGTTTGCGAAAATACTGCGATTCTTTGCAATCCTGGCGTTTGCTTCGGTGAGCACAGGCTTCTCTGTGGGTGCAGCGCCGAGCGACCAGACCGCTGACTGGGAGGCGTCCGGCTTGGCGAAGCCGAGCGTGCTCCATGAGACGAGCGGCTACAAGATATGGTACGACGGCGGCTTTTTCGATGGAAATATTCAGATCGGCCTGGCCAGATCGAGGGATGGCTTGAACTGGAAGAAAGCCCCGCAGAACCCTGTTTTAGATGGCGACCCAGATGCCTGGGATGCTGCTTCCGGAGAGCATGCGCCGTTCGTCATGAAAGATGGCAACCTGTACAAGATGTGGTATGAAGGCTCCGATGGCAACGTGAGGCAGTTGGGCTACGCAACCAGCCACAATGGCATCAAATGGACGAAATATCCAGGAAATCCAGTCCTTCAAGCCGGACCGGAAGCGTATGATCAGTTTGTCGCCGGGCATGGCACGCTGCTTTTTGAGGACGGCATTTATCGGCTCTGGTACCACGCCATTGGTGACCTGGGCGCTATTATCGCCTATGCCACCTCGCCGGATGGGATCCATTGGACCAAGCACGGGCCCGTCTTGGTGGGCGCGCCAGAAGGCTGGGATACCAGCTTGTGGGGACCGAGCGTGCTGAAGGTGGAAGGCGCCTACTGGATGTGGTACTCCGCAGGCGGCCCGCTATATCCCATCTCCATCGGCGCCGCTACCAGCCCCGACGGGGTCCTATGGACGCGCGTGGGAGATCGTCCCGTCATCGCCGATCCTGAGTTCATCAATAACTTTATGGATCCCCACGTGATTTTCGACGCAGGGCTGTTCAAAGTGTGGACCGGTAACTTCAGTGATTTTGTCATCTACTATGCAGAATCTGAAAATGGTACCGACTGGAGCGAGCCTGTCCCTGTCCTGTTCCCCGGAACCAGCAAATAGGATAAGCAAGTAGGAAGGGCTCTTCCATTCCTGGAAGATCATTCGTCCAGGCAGTGGGAGGGGTAAGGGGTGGGGGAGCACCTACATCCCGTATAATAGCGGCATGACCTCGCCGATTCAACCTCCAGGCCGCGCCGAGCGCCTGAAAGCTGATGCGCTGCTGCTGCTGGTCGCCATCATCTGGGGCACGGCCTTTGTCGCCCAGCGCGTGGCGGCGCTGAACATGGGCTTGTATGCCTTTAACGGCCTGCGCTTCCTTCTAGGGGCGCTGGTGCTGCTGCCTTTCAGTCGCCTTAACCAACAGCAGGCACCCCGGCTGGGTAGCCGCGACAGGTGGGGGATCGTTCTGGCCGGGCTGCTGCTTCTAGGCGGGGCATCGTTGCAGCAGCTTGGCCTGCACTACACCACCGCCAGCAATGCCGGTTTCATCACCGGGCTGTACGTGGTATTCATCCCGCTGATCCTGGCAGTCGGCTGGCGGCAGCGCATCCGCGGAACGGTGTGGACGGCCTCGCTCAGCGCCGCGCTGGGGCTGTTCCTGCTCAGCACCGGCGGGGAGCTGCGCCTGGCTCCTGGCGACGCACTGGTGCTGGTCTCAGCTGGCTTGTGGGCTTGCCACGTGATCTGGATCGGGCGCCTGGTGGGGCGCATGGACGCAATGCGCATCGCCATCGGCCAGAGCCTGGTCTGCGGAGGGCTGAGCCTGGGGCTGGCACTGCTCAGCGGGGAAGCCGTCTTTACGCAGCCGGCTGCCGCCTGGTGGGCGGTCGCCTACACGGGCGTGTTCTCGGTCGGCGTGGGATACTCCGCCCAGGTCATGAGCCAGCGGGTAGCCCCCCCGGCTGATGCGGCCATCATCCTCAGCCTGGAGGCGGTCTTCGCCGCCCTGGGCGGCTGGCTGGTTCTCGATGAGCGCCTGTCTGCCATCCAGCTATTGGGCTGCGGGCTGATGCTGGCCGGCATGCTGCTGGCACAGACGAGAGCCTATCCTGGACTTTGGCTCTTTAACCAAAATCCGAAAGGTAAAGGTTGAATATTGAGCCCCAAAATAGCGACAAACCAGGTCAAATCCTGGCTGCGGCATGCACAGCATTGTGCAAACCGGCCAACCAGGCCTCCTTTTTGAGCCAGTTGTCCCCGGTCCCGGTC
>DATCYX010000484.1:0-3722 GCA_036526235.1 Anaerolineales bacterium
AGCATCGACCTGCTCCTCGATCAGGCCCGCCGCCCGTTCGAAATCTTTAGCTGCCAATGCGTGATCTACTGCCTCTTTACCCATGCTATTTTGTTCATGCCATTTGCTGGCACGGCGATGGAGGATGGGCAACTTTTCTGGTTGGGTTCGCTTTAAGCGCTGACGAAGCAAATCTGCAAATAGATGGTGATAGCGATACCAATGTCGTTCTTCATCTAAGGGGATGACGAACAGGTTGGCGTGTTCTAAAAATTCCAAATATTCCTGGCCGTCTTGCTGATCGAGCAGAGCGTTGCACAAGGATGCGTTCAGCCGGTCGAGAACAGAAGTTTGCAATAAGAAAGACTGGATGGTTTCAGATTGCTGCTCCAAGACTTCTTCAACCAGGTAGTCCAAAACATAGCGGTGGCTGCCAGTGAAGGATTTTATGAAGCCGGTGGCATCTTTGCTTCCTTGCATTGAGATGGCAGCGAATTGAAGTCCGGCAATCCACCCTTCGGTACGGGTTTCCAATGCAGCGATGTCTACGGTTGAAAGGTATAGCCCCATCACATCATTGAGGAATTCAGCGGCTTCGATGGAAGTAAAACGCAAATCTGCGGCGCGCAGTTCAGTTAGTTGCCCGCGAGCGCGGAGTCGAGATAGAGGTAGGTGTGGATCTTCGCGCGTTGCTATAACCAGATGCATCTGTGGTGGCAGATGCTCGAGCAGAAATGTGAGGGCATTGTTGACCGGTTTGGCATCAATAACGTGGTAGTCGTCAAGGACGAGAATAATCCGGTCGGGGATATCGGCACCGTCGTTGATCAGAGATGTTAGAACAACCTCAACCGGAGGAGGTTGAGGGGAATGGAGCATACTGAGCGCACCTTCCCCCATATTAGCTTCAATCCCTTCAACCCGGTTTAGTGCAGTAATAAAGTAAGTCAGGAAACGCGCCGTGTCGTTGTCGTCTTCATCCAGTGAAAGCCAGGCAGTTGGGCACTCACACCCCGTAACCCACTCGCTGACCAGCGTGGTTTTGCCAAAGCCAGCTGGGGCAGAGATGAGGGTCAGTTTACAGTCCAGGCTCTCATTCAGCCGCTCGATTAAGCGCTGACGTGGGACGAGTTCGGGTCGGGTTGGGGGGATATATAGTTTGGTGGATAGAAGTGGTTCCACTTTTTGACCTTGATATACCTGGCTAAAAAACAAAAGGAACCAACATGAAGTTGGCCCTTCGGGTAATCAGCACTCAGGATATCTTTTCCTCCTAGTCTGTGTCTATAACGAAAGTGTTAAGTGAATAAAAGAAACGATTTAGGTCAGGTTCATTATAGCATAGCAGAATTTCTAGAAACCGCCTGCCACGTATCCAACTGCGTAACTTCTAAGACAAAAAACTTCACGGGGGACAAGTGCATTTGGTTCGTACGTGCGTTATAGATCCAAGGGTTATGAATCTGAGACCTAATGCTACTTAATAGAACAAAAATCACCCCAAATTTGATAATTGTTCTATTTCGTAGCTCAAGTGCCCACCCCATGAGTTATGTTTGTTAGCGAGGCTTGCACTCGAACCAAGCATCCCGGTCTACCGGTGAAATAATTTGCGACCTTTGGTTTTGTCGAGCGTACAAGAAATTGAGGAACTATTTTCAATTATATGAATATTTTTTCTCAACGATAAGAAAATATGTCAGATATTGATACTCGGATGGAGAAAAACCTATGAAAAATATACAGCATATCATGAGGCTAGCTAGCCTGCTCATTGCACTGTTATTCTCGATGAGCAGCTGCTCAACAAAAGCGAGTGTCAATTCGGATAATACATTCTATTCGCCAGACAAGGCTGCAGCAGATATGGAAGTCTACGCAAGATTCGAAGCTGAGTTGGAAAGCATCCGCCAAAAATCGATGGTTCCCGGCTTTTCAGCTGCTATCGTCAAAGATCAGCAAGTTACTTGGGCAGCAGGATTTGGCTATGCTGATCTCGAGAAACAGGTTGAAGCGACCCCCAGCACTGCTTATCCGCTAGCATCTCTTACAAAACCTTTTGCTGCTGCGATTATCATGCAGCTCGTTGAAGAGGGAACGCTTAGTCTTGATGACCCGATAACTGACTATGGGGTAGATTTTTCCAGTGATGGTGTTATCGAGTTGAGGCATGTCTTGTCGCATACCTCCCACGGAATGCCGGGTGAAGAATATCGCTACAATGGAGATCGTTTTGCTGATCTAGGTTATTTGGTTAGGAATGCTTCTGGAAGGTCGTTTAGGGAGTTGTTAAATGCTCGGATTCTGGAGCCTCTCGAAATGACCAACACTGCTCCCAATCCCATCAGCATGGGTGATGATTTTCTGGATGTGTTCCGTATTTGGATGGATGCAGACAACACCAGGGTATATCGAGCAACGGCCAAGCCCTATCGATTGGATCAAGAATACAAGCTAGTGAAAAGCGGTTGCCCCGATTTCTTCACGCCAGCTGCTGGTCTCATTTCGACTGTCCTTGATATAGCTAAATTTGATATCGCCATGGATCAAAATATCCTGCTCGAGCAGGAAACCAAGGTGCAGATGTTCACCCCAACCACATCAAACAACGGAAGTGAGTTGCCCTATGGTATCGGCTGGTTTACACAAGAATACAAAGATCAACCCTTAATCTGGCATTACGGCTGGCAGCCTTCTTGTGGATCATCTTTGATCCTTAAAATACCTGATGAAGAGATAACCTTTATCGTTCTGGCAAACTCAGATAACTTGAGCCGCCCATATCGTTTGGGGTCGGGGGATGTATTGGCAATCGATTCGATCCTGGCATTAGCGTTCTATAAGACATTCGTCTTCGAACCCCAATATAGCCTGGTGGTGCCTCAAATAGATTGGGAGGCTGATGAGAGTGATCTCGTAGCCCAATTGCAGGAAGTTGAAAATGAAAATGTGAATGAAATTCTCCAGAGGGAGCTATTATCATATCGGAAACTTTTTCACAGCGTTGGTCGAGTGGATCAAGCTAAAAAGTTACTGAATGTTTATGAAAAGGTATTTATGAACAACGAGGCGCGCCTGGAAAACTACGCTGAATTACTTGAGCTTGGTGAGTTACCCTGGATATATCTTCCATTGCCGAGAATGCGTCACGTCACCATTCTTGGTTTCTTCGTGCTGATTGTTCTCTCGGTGTTCACCCTATGGCCTATAGATTATGCAATTGGTCGATTACGAACTCGAAAGTCTGGCTTATCCAGATCAGTTGACAAAAATAAAAAAGCAGCGAGAAACGCTCGAGCTGCGGCATATCTTGCTGTAATCACATGCCTAGTTGTCGTATTTCTCTTTGTCAGCTACATTTCCAGCTATCCAAATGGAGGGTTATTGGAGTGGAAGAATGGGACAATGCTTGTTAAAACACTGATCGGGTTCGCGAATTTAAGCGTTGTTTTTTCGTTCTTGCTGGCGGGTTTCACAATCCAGGCGTGGAGAAAAGGCTATTGGAGCGCCGGATGGCGAATCCACTATACGCTCACAACCATAGCTATACTATGCAACAGTTATTTATGGCAACAATTAGATTTGTTGGGATGGGTCTAATTCAAGGCTTTGGATGGAATGGACAAGGAGAATTCGCATGGATCCCAGGAGTGTACAACCTAATGAGCAACCATCTCATATGATCGAGTTCAATCTATCTGAGCCTGTTGGGGCGCTAGCCTGAGGTGGATGACCCGGGTGGT
>DATCYX010000485.1:0-7822 GCA_036526235.1 Anaerolineales bacterium
GTTGGAGGCGAGATGGAATAACATCACGATCAAGACGCTGCCGCCGCTCCGGTTGAATAGCCAGGCGATTATCAGCTGTAAAGCAATCTCGAATACGACGACATCAAACCAGGGTATGTGCCCGTAGATGTAGAGCGGTAAATGCCAGATGGCTCGAAATACACCCGTCACAAGCGCGGCGAGCAGGGCGCCCTTGGAAAGGTTGGCAAAGCGTTCCTGCAATCTGGGCAGCACATAACCGGTCCAGCCTGGCTCCTCCCACAAACCTCCGAGCAGCAGGAGTGTGATGATTGTTCCCATCGATGGGAGTGCAGGATAGCTCTTTACGGTTGCGCCTAACAGCACATTGAGCACAAAAGCCACGCTTTGACAGCCGGCGATGATCCCTGGCCCAATGAGGTACCAATACCAGGCGACGCGCCAGTGTGTCACCCGGCGCCATAAATTCCCAAGATCCTTCCTGCCTGCCGTGCTTGCCAATACGATCACTGCCGCCAGAGCTGGCCCATAAGGGATGAGGCGACCATCTGCGAAAGGAACCGACCACCAACTGAGCAGGTAGGTGAGGAAAGCAAACGTAACGATCGGGTTTTTCTTGATGAAAGAGCGGATGCTGTTCATGGTTGTCTCCTGTGAAAATTTGATTAGCTTATCTCGATGCCAGTAGCTGGCCCGTGCGGACTGTTTTGACAGCGCTGAGTACGACCAGCGTAATGACCAGGCCTGACAAGATGCGCTGCATCCAGATAAGCAGCTTGCGCTTGGGTCGTTTTTCTTTGGAAGTGGGTAAATTTGTTTTCATAAGGGTCTCCTCTGGCGTGAGAAAAAAAGGAAATCTTTGATGCTTCATATATTAGTAAATATGTGGTCATGTTTGGAAGTGCCGGAGGTCATACGAAGGGGTCATGAATCTTATGCTGACCTAATTGGTGATTGGCTCAGTTTATAAAAGCAACAGCGTGACCGAAGCTTTGGTCACGCTGTTGTCCCATCCCTTGTGAAAATCAGGGGATATTCACGTCATCTTGAGCAAGCCCCGACATAGTCCCCATGTCCCAGATGGGCGGGCAGGGCAGAGCGCGAGATGTTAATGGTGTTGCCGCCTTTCTTCTTATACGGTTTGTGGCAGATCGTCACTTTATGCCCCTCCACCGGCGGCGGTTCGACATCGATCTCCGGCAGGAATATGACGATGATCTGGATGACCTCAAAAGTGCCATCTTCATTGAAGCAAACCTGGACCACGACGACCGCGTTGTGTCTCAGCTCGCCATCGATTTTTACTTCATCACCCAGCACAAGGATCGGCCAACCGAGGAGCTGGAGGCGATTTCCGTCGAAGCTGATTACCGTAGCGGTCAGGTTCGTGCATCCGGGTATGCCGGTGAATTCATCCAGCGGCGTGATCCGGAGCACCTGCCATGTCCCATCTGGCAGCAGGGAGATTTCGACCCGCACCAGCATACCGGGCACGATATCCCCTTCGATGATCGTCTCCGAAGTGACGTTCAACGGGATGCCGCTGACAACCCAGGGATCGGTGCTGATGACCTTGCCAATGATTACGATGAGCGGGGATGGAATGTCTTGGATGCGCTCGATCTGATGGGCCACCCAGGTGCCATCCTCCTGGACCTGGCCTTTCACCCGCACCAGGTCGCCTAGCTCCAGTCCAGGTTCGATGTCTGTCCAAGACCGGGTTTCAAATAAAACCCCCGCTACTTTCCAGGGATCGATACTCTCAATGTGCCCGGAGATCTCGAAGAAGCGATCGCCTTCGATGGCTCGCGTGATACGCCTGGCGAGCCAGTCTCCATTTTCTTGAATAATGCCGCGCACCCGGACGAGGTCGCCGGACTTCAGTTCGTCGTCGATGGTTGTGTCCCCATCGATGACGACCTCAATCCCTGAAATCTCCCAGCTGCTCGTTCCGGTAGTCTCAACCACGCCGGTAAATTCAAACCGCAGATCATCCTCCTCTCCAGCAGGCAGGATTTTCTCGGCCTGCAGGGCGCCATTATCCAGGATCACGCCCTCCACCCTGACGAGATCATCCTCCTGGATCGAAGGATCGATATCTGCGTTCTCTCCAATTTCTATCGTCTGTCCGGCGACTGTCCAGGCTTGCTCGTCGATCTCCTCCACCACACCAATCAGGGTGAAGCGGTTGGCAGGGGAGGTGCGCAGCAAAACGATCAGGTCGGCCAGGCGCGTATCGTCTGTCAGCAGCCGCCCCTCGACGTACACGATATCCCCGACCCGCGGGTTGCCGATGATGATGGTGTGTTCGTGGACGGTGTAGCTCTGCCCATCGATCACCCAGGTGGCTCCAGTTTGGGTGACCACCCCCTCGCCGGAAACACGCAAGGCGGGTTCGGTGGGCGGATGGTCGGTGTAGATGGCGGACGTCTGCCCGGCCTCCAGGACGACGGATTCGCCCTGCCCGCTTACCGCCAGGGAGCCTTCCTCGACAGTGAAATGCGCTGACTGGTCAGGCGTGACGCTGACGTGGAAAGACGTGCCTTTGGCTTCGGCGCTGCCTGCCGGGGTACGCACCTCGTAGCGCGTCTTATTCTCGGGAGATGACACCACCTGGTGATCGCTTTCGCCTGTGCTCTGGGTCAGCACGACCACCTGGCGCTCATCCTGGAAATCCAGTTTTTCGATCGCTATCTCGGTGTTGGGCCAAAGTGTCGCCCGGCTGCCATTGTAAAATATCAGCTGAGCGCCGGATAGCGCCCCGGTGCGCACGCGACTCCCCTCCGAGATCGGCATCTCCGCGGCAAGAACAGACCAGCCACCTGCTTGGTCTTGGATTTCAACCAGGCCGCGGGTGGGGGTCAGTATGGCATCCTGGGGGTTTATTTTTGATGAAGCCTGGAGCGGCTCTGACTGGCTGGTTGTGACAGTTCGTTGCGTAAGCCAAAAGAATGTACCTATCCCGAGCGTGGCAGCGACTCCGCAGGCTAAAACGATCACAAGCCCTGCAGCAAGCAGGATCACCAAGCAAGGGAAATTACGTTTGCCATTTGTTTCCATCATTCCCTCCTACGACAGATCATTATATGGATTATATCGTATATGGGTGTGGGTAGAGATAAGGAATGATTAAGCCCGAAAGCGTAAATTCGGGATCAGTTTCGGCGGTGAGATTTTTATAGCCTGTATTTGGGAGTCGAGCTATGCGAAACTGTGTTCGTTTTGTTCAGTGATCAGGTAGATACAACCTGCCTATACAGAATTCCGGATATGTTTATCGAAAGATTAGATAACTAGCAACGAAAACCATATGCCCTTAAAGCTGAACGGCATCTTTGTCCACGAGTCACCATAATCTGTCGTCAGCCAGACGTCGCCGTTATGCAGCCCGGCGTACAGGTGAGCCGGCTTGTTGTGAACCGTGGTGAGAGCCGTCGGTGTGACGGGAAGTGGATGGGGTTGCCATCCGATAGGCTCCCAACCAGCATCGCCCTTTGCCCGGTAAAGATAGATTTCTGGGTGCTCGCCAAAGGCGTTAAATGGGCTGGGTGCAACGCAAACGTACCAGATGTCTGGTCTTTCTGGGTCGGCAGCGCAGACGATGCCATAATGTTTAGCCAGACCGCGCTTCGCTTTGCGGAAGGTGAGGCCGCCGTCTTGGCTCAATGAAGCCCCACCACCGGTGCCGCCCGCCTGGTAGACCCAATTGCCGTCCGTGGCGTGAAACTTGAGCGAATGGCAGTCGCGCAAGGCGCCTGTGCGGTGGCGAGACCAGGATTGCCCGCCGTCTGCGCTGCGCACTACCGCGCCGAACTCGATACCGGCAAGAATCACGTTTGGGTCTGAGGGAGAAACTGCTATAGAAATAATGTATGGGCGGCGATCAGGTGGTTCTGCGGGCGAGAACCACCACCAGCGGTTGGGAATGCGCCTGAAGCCTTCCAATTCTGACCAGTTTTCCCCGCCGTCGCGAGAGATATACATCAGGGCCGGTTTTGTTCCAGCATAGATGATGTTGCTATCGTGGGGGCTGACGGCCAACGACTTGACGATGTGCCCTTCCATGCCGCTGAGATACCAGGTCAAACCCTGGTCATCGGATCGCAACATGCCGTTTCTCGTACCCGCAAATATGGTTTGAGGATTCGACGGATCGGCTGCCAGGCAGGTGACTTCATAGTCTGTGGCGTGCTGCTCGACAGCCCAGTTGCCATCAGAGCCGCGTTCAGCGCGGCTGATACCTCTATCGTATGTAGCCAGGATGATATGATTGTCCATCGGTTGTTATTCCCTATGGGATACTATGCCCGTGAGCTGAGCACTAAATTTATAACCCAACTAGATTATACACGTATGCCTGACAGGTCTTTGATTTCCGCCAAGCCACAAGTGAGCACCAGTACGGCATCCTGGGAGCCGATATTTGATTGGGAAAGGAGTGCTCCTTCTCAATGGAGTAGCAATTCTCTGGGGCAAAGAAATGTGCCTATCCTAAGCGGCAGATTTCAATCCGCGGCGAAAAAGTCTGTTGTGGAGTTTAAGTTAGTCGCCATCAAGGGGGAACCCCTACATTTTCTTAGTAGGTTAGGTTCGACATCTCGAACCTTGGCAGGTCGCAGCGCTGGCTATATAATCAGTTTCCTATGTCTACCCAAAACCCTATCCAACTGATAGTCTTCGATATCGATGGCGTGCTGACCGAGGGGGAAACCAAGGCGCTTGACTTAGAATTGTTGGCTGACCTGGCCCGGCTGAACCGGGAATCCCGTCACAACCCGGCTTTCCCCGCTGTGACACTCTGCTCGGGGCGCCCGGCCCAATACGTGGAGTTGATGCTGCAAGCTATTGACGGTCACCTGCCGGGTGTATTTGAAAACGGTGCCGGACTCTATGTACCTGAAACGTATCGCTTCCTGCCCAACCCGGCCCTCTCCAACAACGGCAAAATGATCCACATCATCCGCCAGCGCCTGGAAGAGACCATCATAAAGTCTGGCGAAGCCTACATCCAACCCGGCAAGGAATATTCGCTGACCCTCTTCTCCAGCGATCCAGGGCGTACGAGTAAGCTTTATGATCTCGTTGTTTCTGTGCTGGGCGATCTAATGCGCGAGGTCAAGCTGGTTTACTCAACCTCTTGTTTGAACATCCTCCCGCGCCAGATCGATAAGGGGGAGGGGATCCGGTTTTTATCTGAGTGGACGGGCTACGCATTGTCGGGGATGCTAGGGGTAGGCGACTCTGACGTGGATCAAGAATTTCTGTCAGTCGTTGGCTACAGCGCCGCGCCCGCTAATAGCCATCCTGAAATCAAGGCTATTGTCCAATATGTATCCCCCTTGCGGACCGGGGAGGGCGTGCGCGATATCCTGGCGCATTTTAATATCCCTCTGCCTTGAGGCGATGATCAACAAGGCAGTCGAACCAATGCTGAGAGCCAGTAGTTGGAGCCGACCGCCTGGGTATGAGGATGTTACCCGTTCTCTAGATTTTCCAGCACTTCGAGCAATTCGATGGGCATCTTGATTGTGTAGTGGGGTATCTCGCTCTCGTCCTTGGGGATCTTCGGTCGGCGAGGAGCCCAATCCAGCCACACACTGATCATCCCCACTTCGTTGGCGCCCTTGATATCTCGCTCCAGATAATTGCCCACCATGACTGTGCGCTTGTAGTCGTCCGGTGCGATGCCCAGCTGGTCCAGCGCGTGGACGAACATGCGCTGGTTTGGTTTTTCTACCCCCAGTTCTTCCGAGATGGCGAAGGCATCAAAATGATCGTAGATGCCGTGTTGAGTGAGAACGTTACGGTAAGTCCCTGGTCGCCCGTCAGCCACCAGGGCAAGCCGGTAGCCGCGTTGTTTCAGTTCACGAACCACCTCTCCGGCGCCGGGAATGAGCTCGGCTCGCAGGGTGGTCTGGGTATCATCTTTTACTTCTGTATCTTCGTCGGCTAGGGTGTCACCGAAATCGAAGCACACCGCTAAAATCTTGGAGTTCATACCGTTCTCATCCCAGTAGTGCCGGGACCTCTTCCGGCAGCTTGAGAGAGACCTGTGTCCCCTCGGGGAAAAATTGCTCTGGGCCGGGGTTGTGCAGATCGACGGTTAGAACGGTGCTATCCTTTGTGCGGATTGTGTAGCGCACCAGGGGACCGGTGAAGGCCAGGGTCAGCACATGCGCTTCGACGCCTGTTGGATCGGGTTTGCCGATCTCCAGCGCCTCGGGTCGCAAGACGACTGATATCGGACTGTTCTGATTACTTGGTGGACGCCGACTCCGAATTGTTTTCCCAAATAAGCTTACAGTGGCGCCGTGGGCGTTCGTTTCCACCAACTCTACGGGGATAATGTTTGATAGCCCGACAAATTCCGCCACGAATCGGTCAGCAGGAGCGCGGTATAGATCGCGGGGTGTACCCAGCTGGATTAAATTCCCTTTGTTCATGATGGCGACCTGATCGGCAATGCTGAAGGCTTCCTCCTGGTCATGGGTGACGTACAGGCTGGTGATACCAAGCTGTTTCTGAATCCCCCTGATTTCGCTGCGCATGCGCACTCGCAGCAGGGCATCCAGGTTTGAGAGCGGCTCGTCGAACAGGAGCACCTTGGGCCGGATGACCAGGGCACGCGCCAGGGCGACACGTTGCTGTTGCCCACCGGAGAGTTGTGGAGGCGATTTCTTCTCCTGCCCTCCCAACTCCATCAGCTGGATGATCTCTTTGACACGTTGATCGATCTCGTTCTTTGGCGTTCTTCGAGCCCGCAGTCCATAGGCGATGTTCTCGTAAATGCTCATGTGCGGGAAGAGGGCGTAACTCTGAAAAACCAGGGCGGTCGGTCGGGCATATGGCGGCACATCTGTGATCTCATCATCGCCTATGAAGATATGTCCTTCACTTGGTTCTTCGAAGCCTGCCACCATGCGCAAAGTGGTCGTTTTGCCGCACCCGCTGGGTCCCAGCAAACAGACCAGTGTGCCCGCCTGAACCTTCAGGTTTACGCTGTCAACGGCTTTGAGCGTATCGAAGTATTTGCTCAGGTTTTTAAGGGTAATTGAGGCAGTGGATATAAAATCGGTCATTAGGACACTCTAAATAGATCTACAAAACTTTTTCCAGTCAGCTTGCTCAACAGGCCCAACGCGATCAAGATGATGATGATCAATAATCCAGAAAAAGCTGCTCCTTCGCTGGGAGTGCCGCGCACCATCACATTAAACATGCGTACCGTGTAGAGTTGCGTGCGCCCCGAGTTGAGAAAAACGGCTGCACTCAGGTCGGTCATGCCGCGGATGAAGATGTAAATCACGCCTGCAAAAAAGGCGCGGTTTAAAAGAGGGAAGGTGATACGGGCAAACGTACGAAAACGTCCAGCACCCAGGTCCAGCGAAGCCTCTTCGAGGGTTGGATCGATTTGTTTCTGCGCCGCCACGCCAGTTCTCAATCCAACGGGCAGCCGGCGGAAGGCATACGCCACGATGATGATGAAGAACGTGCCCGTCCAAAAATAGGGAGCAGCGTTGTAGGCAATGATGTAGCCAATGCCGATCACAGTACCCGGGATGGCGTACATGACCGTGGCGGAAAAGTCCAGCCACCTGCGTCCCGGAAAGTTTTGGCGGGTGACCAGCCAAGCCAGCATAATGCCAACTAGCCCGCCCAAGATCCCGGAACCGATGGAGACGATCAGAGAATTCTTTAATTGGGGGATGGCCGAGAGAAGGCCGTATATGTTGCGGGTGGTGGGCGTATAATCAAACCCCCAGGCTTTCACTGCTGCTCCCACGAAGATAGACCCGTAGAGCATTACAGTCAATGAGGCCAGCAGGAGAGCGAGAGAATACAG
>DATCYX010000486.1:0-3913 GCA_036526235.1 Anaerolineales bacterium
GGGTCACAAAAGTATACGGCAATATCGGTCGCGAGGGTGAATTGGCGATGATTCGCCATTTCAGTGCCTCGGTCCCAAGTCAAGGATTGATACAGCTCGGTAGGGAGTCGCTGGGCATGCTTTATGAGGGCAGCCGCCACCGTGTCCGCATTCTTGTTTTCTATTTTGGCCAACATGACATACCGCGACTGGCGTTCGACTAACGTCGCAATATAGCTGTTGTGGGTTCCGGCAATGAGATCGCCTTCCCAATGTCCAGGTACGGCGCGATCTTCGACAGAGGCAGGCCGTTCACTAATTGGGACGGCATTCGTGATCTTCCCCAGTCCTTGTTGCTTCAGACTCGCATGCTTCGATCGGCGAATGGCGCGTTGGGTTCGGAGACAGGCCTGCAGCTCCTTCTTCAAGACGCCTCTGGCCTGAATATACAGGCTGCGATAAATGGTTTCGTGGGACACGCGTTGTTGTTCGCAATGAGAGTAGGTTCTCTTCAACCAGCCGGCGATTTGCTGGGGGGACCACTGCTGCTTGAGCTTAGCCGCGACGACCTTCGCTAAGGAGCGATGCTGAGCCAGCTTACACTGTTTGGGCCGGTGCGCTCGATCCCAGGCAGCTTGCTCTGACGGGGCGGCTCTATAAGAATCATATCCTCCATTGCGATGGATTTCACGGCTGATCGTGGAGGGCGAGCGCTTCAACCGACGAGCCATGCAGCGCATGGACTGCTGGTTGGCTACCCCACGTGAAATTTCTTCGCGTTCCGATAGGCTCAGGGCGAATCGTGACCGTGTTCTCTTGGGAGGGCGAATCCCACCACTGCGCTGAAGGATAGGATAAATCGAAGAAGACTCTCGCTCAAAGAGGCGGCCAATCGAACTCATCGATTCGCCACGCTGCCAGCGATCCCAAATGGCCGCTCGTTGTTCAGGACTAAAGTAAATGCGGGTTCGGTGTTTCATCGTCACACTCCATTTCTACGAGGTAGAATAAAGTGTTGCGTTGATCAGTTGAACTCACAACTGCCCGAGGTGAGCCCCCATTTGTACCCTCACCACATTTTGGCACCTTGTCTTTCTAGGACCGCTTAGACAGGTTGTTACAGGCCCAAACCATCTGATTCCAATATGGCGGGTCCCCACGGATTATCGATCACAATTTTCCAATGCCCATCTGCCTGCCTCCGCAGGATGGTGGATGCAAAGCCTTCAGTATTCAACGGGGCTCCGTCTGAGGCTGTACCAGCCAGGCTCCACCTGATACTGCAGAGTGCAAGTTCCCCGCACTCGATGACGTGGCTTTTGTCCTTAATGACTTGGGGATTGATGCGAAAAATCTCTTCGAATTCTTTTCGCAACGCAGGTTTCCCAGAAACGATGTGCCCCGGCGTTACGACCCAGACCGCGTTTTCTTCGTAATAGGATAATACCACGTCTAAATCGCCGCGATTAAACGCGTCGTCGGCCTGATCGATTGTCTGTTCAGGGGTTTTTGCCATGATGAGGATCCCTTCAACAATTATAATCCAAATTAAACAAGACCCGCTAAATGGTGTAATCGGGGGTGACTGGGTTTTAAGTTATCTTGAGTAATAGGTATCTGTGTTCTAGCCTCTCGAAACCTCTGGCTTTTCCAATCATGCGCGCGAATATGTATTCAAACACCTTAATGATGATGGCCGAAATGTCCATCGGATTCAGGTGCCGGAGTGCTTGGTTCGACTGATCTAAATTTTCGGAACGGAGGAGCATTCCGAATAATTGGATTGAAAGGTTCTAATTCGACCGCTTTTTTAAAATGGGGCCGTGCTTTCGCATACAATCCTCTTTTAAACAGAGCCAATCCCAGGTTGTAATGAGCTTCACCTACTGATGATTGAGCATGAATGGCGACCTCGTATTTCCTCGCTGCCTCCCTAAAATCTTGTCTGTCAAAAAACCTATTGCCCTCCTGAATGAAATTGACTGCTACTGGATCTGTGCCGGCTCTTGGTGCCAGGGGTGGGTCTTTGGATGAGATGTTGGTCCTATGCATCCACCAAGGAATAGGACCAATCCTATGAGCAAGAAAAGTGGACTTTTTAGGTTCCAGACATCCATTTTATTTTCCTTTTCCCTACGTTGAGATGGTTTTCTTGATGTCCGTGTGCCAAGCCCAAAGGGTATAAATGGCGGGAATCACAAAGAGGGTGAGCAGCATGGCTGAGGCCACACCTCCGACCATGGGGGCTGCCAGCCGTTTCATGACATCCGCTCCCGTGCCGGTGGCCCACATCACCGGGATCAACCCAAAAATATTGGCCAGGCCTGCCATAGCCATAGGCCGAATCCGCTCTACCGCTCCCTGCTGGACCGTCTCGATCAGATCCTCCAAAGATTGCAGTCTATTTGCATGACGGCGCCGTTTCACTGCCGAGTCGAGGTACGTCACCATGACTGCGCTGGTCTCAGCTGCGACGCCAGCCAACGCGATGATCCCCACCCAAACGGCGATACTCATGTTGTAGTCCAGCCAGACCATGTACCAGACCGCGCCCACGAGGGAAAGCGGAACGCCCAGCATGACCATGAGGGTTTTCGCCACTGACTGAAAGGCCAAATAGAACAGAATAAAAATGATGGCGATGGTCAGAGGGACAAAAATAACGAGTCGTTCTCGAACCCGCTCCATAAATTCATACTGTCCTGACCATGCCAGTCGGTACCCTTGAGGCAGTGTCACCTTGGCCTGTACGACCTGTTTCAGATCCTCCACGTAACTCCCCACATCCCGGCCGGTCATGTCCACATACACATACCCGGCCAGCATGCCATCCTCATCGCGGATCATCGGGGGACCGCTCACAAATCGTAAGGTTGCTAATTGCGCAAGAGGGACTTGGGCTTTCGTCGGGGTCTCCACCAACACCCGTCGTAATTTTTCCGGGGTATCGCGAAGTTCTCTCAAATATCGGACATTGATCGGATACCGCTCTCGTCCCTCAATGGTGGTGTCGATGTTTTCGCCCCCGATTGCGGATTCGATGATCCGGCCGACATCTGTCACCGTGAGCCCATAGCGGGCAATTTCTTCTCGTTTAATATCGAAATCTAAAAAGTACCCCCCCGAAACACGCTCCGCATACACGCTCCGTGTGCCGGGCACGTCTTTCAACACCGTCTCCAGATGCTTGCCAATCTTTTCAATTTCCTGGAGATCCGGACCAAAAATTTTGATGCCGACCGGCGTTCGGACTCCGGTGGTCAGCATATCCAGTCGGCCTTTGATAGGCATGGTCCACGTGTTGGTGACGCCCGGGAATTGCAGAGCCCCATCCATTTCATCCACAAGGCTCTCATAGGTGACGCCCGCTCTCCACTGATCTTTCGGTTTGAGAGTGACTACGGTTTCCATCATGCTGAACGGGGCCGGATCGGTCGAGGTATCGGCACGCCCGGCCTTCCCGAACACCTGCTCCACTTCGGGAAAGGCTTTCAGCTTCTGGTCCATTTCTTGGAGTAACATCGAGGCTTGGGTCACCGAAATCCCCGGAAGCGTGTTGGGCATATAGAGAATGGTGCCTTCGTAGAGGGGGGGCATGAATTCGGATCCCATCCGTTGAAACGCAGGGAAGACGGTGATCGTCAGCAAGATAGCCAGGATAATCATGAGTGCCCGATATCGTAAGGCGATGCGTAACAAAGGCGCATACAGCTTCTGTAACCCCAGACTCACCGGATGCCGGCGTTCGGGGATGATCCGGCCTCGTACCAGCAACGGCAGCAAAGCGGGAATGAGCGTGATCGCCAGTATGGCGCTCATGGCAATGGCAAAGTTTTTGGTGAACGCCAGGGGTTTGAATAGCCGTCCCTCCTGTCCTTCCAGGGTGAACACCGGCATAAAGGCAATCGCAATCACGAGTAAGGACACGAAGATG
>DATCYX010000487.1:0-2362 GCA_036526235.1 Anaerolineales bacterium
CTGCTCAGGCGTCTCCCCCACTACGCGATCGTAGGCGTAATCGTACCACTCGTCGAGGGTGATCAAGCCATCCAGGCCAATATCCGCCTCTCCGCTGATCAAGCCTTCCAGCAGGTAATGGGTGAAGAGCGAAAACGAGGCTTGCTCGATAACCTGGTCACCCTCCAGTGCGTACTGGGTGGAGTCGGAGGCGGTGAGGACAACTCTGCCATATCCATTGCCTTCGAAGGTAGATTGGGTGACAGCCGGGGCATCTCCCTTAGCACCCTTGGCAAACGCCCCACTATGGCAGCAGTCCAGAATGAGGATTTGGCGCTTGGAGCGGCAACTGTCCATATCATCGGTGATGAAATTAGCCGGTATTGCAGTGGCATTGAGCAGATTGCGCTGGCTATCCTTCACTGCCAGGAACAGGCGCCCCTGGGGATCCAGCACACCGTGGCCGGAAAAATACAACAGGAGCAAGTCATCAGATTTCTTCTGCAGGAAAAAGGCGCTAATAGCGCGTCGCACAGCGGACTCAGACTGGTTGATCATCTCCTGGACTTCATCGAAGCCACCGATTTGCGGGTCGCGCAAGGCAGACGCCAGGGCGTGCACATCGGCCTCGGGTGTTTTCAGTTGAGACAGAGTGGTGTCTTCGTACTGGCTGTTGCCTATAACAAGTGCGTATCTCCGCGCCATGCAACCTCCGCGGTTAACCAGAGAGACTAGGCTGGATTTCCAGCGGGTGGCGGGCTGGAGAGCTGCGCCAGGAGGCGCTGGAGTTCGTCAGCCGTCCCTTCAAATTTAATATCCTGCCCGTGGATTTTGCCCTCAAACTTAACCGTGCGCCCCTGGCCGCGCAGCGCCCAGGCTTGGCAGAATTCCACCACCTTGGGCAATACGCTGGGCAACACGGCTACCGCCACTGCCCCTAGCGTTATCGCTTCGGGCGACTTCGTGCCTACAGGCGCAGCGCCTGCGCGAGCTAGCTCAACCGATTCGACAGGCTGATCACCAAGCTCGCCAGCTAGCTGGACGGCAAGGCTGTGCACTTCTTCATCGTCCCAATCTTCCAGGGCAATTTGTACTGTCATTTGGAATGCTTCTTCTACTGCCATTCAGAATCCCCGTTCTTATAATGATGACCAATATTGTCTAGATATAATTAGTTTACATTAAAAGATCCGAATTGGCAACCTCAGCGGGGGTAATCCAGCACCACCTGGATGGTCTCTTCAGGCTGCTGATCCAACAAGTGATAAGCTGCCGGAGCGTCATTCAAAGCTATATATTGAGTGACAAAACGCTTCGGCTGCAAGCGGCGGATCATCTCCCAGGCCAATTCAAAACGGCGCTTCTTGGTCCAGCGTCCGCTCAGTTCCGGGGCGATCGTGCTGACCTGGCTGCTGAGCAGGCGAATGCGGTTGCGATGAAAATGCCCGCCCAGATCCAGCTCGACCCGCTTCTTTCCATACCAGGAGCCGACTACCACCCGCCCGGAGAAAGCCGTAGCAGCGATAGCCTGGTCGAGGGCAATAGGAGAGCCGGATAGCTCATAGACCAAATCCGCACCGCCAGGTTGTATACCCCGCAACTGTTCCAGTACATCACCCTCTGTAGCATCCAGGCTGGCGTGCGCCCCGATCTCTATGGAGACCTTACGCCGCAGCGGGTAACAATCCAATGTGACCAAATTATGGATGGGGTATTGCGCCAGCAACATCACAGTCAAAAGACCGACAATCCCCTGCCCAAAGACTGCGAGGCGCTCGCCAATCAACGGGGCACCATCCATGCAGAAATTGATCGCCGTCTCCATGTTGGGCAAGAAGATCGCATTTTCTGGCTCAATTCCTGTGGGTAGCGGCATCAACTCCTGAGGCTCAGCTAGAAAATGGCTGGTGTGAGGCTGGAAAGCGAAAACATGTCGCCCTTCCCACTGGCGCTCGACCTGCGACCCAAAAGCCACCACCTGTCCTACACAGGAGTAGCCATAGCGCAGGGGGTAGCGGGCTTCCTGCGCCAGGGATGGGATGGTCACATCAAGCGGTAACTGCTCGGGGATTTGGCCGCGATAAACCAGCAATTCAGTGCCCGGGCTTATCGCCGAGCACAAGGTCTTTACGAGCACCTGGTTTGGAGCTGGGTCAGCCAGCGGCTCGTCGCAGATCGCGACCTGCCCGGGAGCGGAGAAAATAACAGATTGGCGTTGCATGAGATGATGAATTATTGTTTACGGATAGCTTAGTGCGCCCCAGACGATCATATCGCCACCAAGACGCTCAAAACCCGCGTTCTCCAAGCGGGGGAGAGAGGCCAGGGATGCCTCAGGTTCCACAGCACGCAGACCGCCAATAATGACCGGGGCAATCGTTAG
>DATCYX010000488.1:0-2686 GCA_036526235.1 Anaerolineales bacterium
TCCAATTGGAAATTGGGTGTATCGCCATATCTTTCCCAAAGAGGGCCAATGGTGCCTGCGCCATCGTGGGCTAGTCTGCCCAGGTGGTGACCTGTGGCGTGTTTAAACTCGGGATAACCTGCATCGGTGATGATTTCCCGAGCTACAGCATCTACCTCTTTACCGGTGATGCCTGGGCGCATGGCATTAATAGCGGCTTGTGTGGATTGGAGGATTGTTTCAAAACCCCGTTGTACTTCTGCAGGTGGTTTTTGTTCACCCGGAGCGAGGAAATAAACCAGGCGTTGAATATCGGAGCAATAATCATCTTTCTTTACCCCAAAATCAATGTGCAAAATCTGCCCTGGCTTAATCGCGAGTTGTGATGGCCCGACGTGCCCTGCCACGGAGTCTGGTCCAGCGTTTACAACCGGGCAATGATCTAGATCCCAGGCGGGCTCAAGGCTGAATTGATCGAGTTGAGCATGCATAAATTCACTGATCTGATTTTCGGTCATGCCTACTTGCGCATAGTCGAAGGTATTCGTGAATATTTGATCAGTTATCTCGATAGCAGAGCGGATACGAGCGATTTCTCCTTCAGTTTTTCGCCCTCTAAGGCTCGCGATCACCTTTTCTGCACTCATAAATCTTTCGACAAATGGTGTACCTGAGAGGTGGTCGCACAATACTTGATAAAGACCATGGGATAAACCATCAGCAAGGACATCATTGCGGGAGAAATTGACTGCAATTTTTTCAGGATTAAGACGCTCCAGAGTCGCTCGTAATATGGGGCTTATCGCTTCATCATATGGGATGATTTCTGTATAAGCTCCGGTATTTCTTATGGCCTCAGCTTCAAATCGGCCTGCAATGGCGATCCTTTCCCCTGACTTAGTCAACAAAAGTGCACTTTGCCAGGTCAGGTTACCTCCATAGATGAGCGGTAATACAGGGTCACCGGATGCGGTCGTCTCGCGGACAAAAGTGAGCCATAGATCTACATTTTTATCGCGTAAAATATTGATCGCCTGGTTAATTTTTTCCTGTACGATACTAGGCATCTCTTACCTCCTGGCGCCGACTTATTTTACAAAATATGTTCTGCAGGCATCGTCAATTAATTCTGGAGTTAATTTTGGTTGTATGCCTTCGTAATCGCAAAGTGCGATGATGGTTCGGATGATATCCCTTGGGTGTACAGCTTGCATGACCCGACCATTTTGCCTGTACCAATTTTGGAGAAGATATACGAAAGATTCACGTTCAAAAGGAATATTAAAATACTTACACATATTCATGAATATCTGATAGAAAAGCTTTTCATCTGGCGCGACAACCTCTACTTTGATTTGAATTCGTCGCAAGAAGGCATCATCCACCAATTCATTTGGGTCTAGATTGGTGCTGAATACGATGAGCATACGGAAGGGGACTACGATTGTCTGCCCGCTAAGCAAGCGGAGAAAGTCGACCTCGTTTTCAAGCGGTACGATCCAGCGATTAAGTAGGTCTGATGGTCGTACTTGCTGACGCCCAAAATCATCAAGGAGAAACATGCCTCCATTCGCTTTGAGCTGTAGCGGTGCTTCGTATATTTTTGCTACCGGGTCAAAGCGCAGATCCAGCGCTTCCATTTTTAGCTCACCACCGACTATTACTGATGGGCGGGTAAATAAACCCCACCGCTGATCTACACGCCCTAATTCTTCAGTCCGTCCGCCTTCAATGGTAATCGATTTATGGATCAGGCGGTCGTGAATTTGAATGATGTGCCCACCAGCGGTCAGAGCATAAGGTATCCAGATTGGCTCCACGCCGGCGATCAAATTGCCAATACCCTGGGCTATAGTTGTCTTGCCGTTTCCTGGGGGACCATACAGGAACAATGATGAGGCAGAGTTTATGGCAGGGCCAATCCGACGGTGAAAATCGGGGGGTAAGACGAGTGGTTTCAGGGCTTCTTTCACCTGGTCTGCGGGTATGCGCCTACGTTGCTTGGTTTGGAGCTCCATCCCACGGTTGTAATAATGAATTGGGACAGGTACTGGGCCTACGTAAAGACTGCGATCCAGAGCGTCGCGGGCACGCTGTTTTCCTGCGTCGGTGAGTGTATAAACATATCCTAGACGACCTAATTCGGAACTCGCCTTGGATACTTCGACCAGATGCTCTTTTTGCATCCACAGCATTACATCATCGATAATCCGGTTGGACACCTTAAGTACGTCAACAAATCTACCTAGTGCTACATTGCCTTCGTTAAATAGTAAACGTAAAATAATGTCTATCACGATGTTTTGGGGGATATGCAGGTCCTCCATTTTATGAGGTTCGGCTAGAAGTTGCTTCAAGTTCTTATTATCTGGCATTCGTTACCTTCCGTGTTCGGGAGTATGCCTTCTGTAGTTTTATGATAACCTGGATAAAGAGGTGCAAGGATTGGCACCTATCCCCCTTGAATTTTACCATCCAGCCGATGGTAGCAAGCCATGGAATTGCTGCGCTAACAATATAGAAAGTTCTCATGTTCAAGAAAAAATATATCTTGTTTGGTAATAAAATTGAAATGATGTGCTATTGATTTCTAGGTGATTGACGCGCAGGAAAGAGGGCTTTAGCATACAATGTGGAATTTAACTTTGCGTTCTCCAGAAGGAAAACCGCGTGAATTTCAAATTTCTAAATCAAAAACGACTATTGG
>DATCYX010000489.1:0-20776 GCA_036526235.1 Anaerolineales bacterium
TGGGAGTATATGTGCCTGACGTACATCAAATGATGCATTTATTGCCCGAGGAAATTTCACTGCCAATCCTTCATTTTTCAGCCACTCGTAAGATATCTACCCTATCTCTTATTCGAGTACTTTTCCGCGCAGAACGGGGAAGCGTATAAGCGTGAAACTACTTCACAAATTGTAATAATTAAATTGCTAAATGCAATTTATACTTGACATTATGCAATTGATATAGTATATTATGACCATGAAGGCACAAGTTAACATGAAGCTCAAACTGGCCAGAGTTGAAAAACAACTCTCCCAGCAAGAACTTGCTGACATCGTCGAGGTGACCCGTCAAACCATCGGGCTCATTGAAAAGGGAAACTATAACCCTACGCTCAAACTTTGTGTCAAAATTGCAAAAGCATTGGATAGAACGCTAGACCAACTGTTTTGGGAGGATGAAAAAGGTGAGTAAGAAACCCATCAATATTGATGAACGCGAAATGAACATCTTTCGGAATATCTGTACCACGTTGTATATTATCACTTTGTTTTCGTTGATTGGCATGCAATTGTACAGACAATTTATCCTGCATCAATCACAAGAAGAATGGAACGATATCGCTCTTCTGATCGCATTTAATGTTGTCGTTTTGTTGGGGTCAGTTTTGTATGTTAGTGGAACCATCAACCCGAAGAAAATCAAATTTCGCTATCTCATCGCCGGTTATCTCGGCTTTATCCTATTTGGTTTCCTGTTTACGATCTTTAAGTACACTGTTCTACTGGGGCAGAACATTGGCCTGACGCAAGTATTGGACTATTTACTCATAGTCGCGTCTATTAGTGGGCTCCTTGCGCTTACGTGGGGTCTCCTCGCGTTTCTCGGAAGCAAAAGAATTGAAAAGCTGATAGAGTGAAAATATATCTCATATGGTTTGTAGTCAGGAGTTGTCGATCGACAGAACAACGAAAAATACGCTTGATTAGAAATTTTGGGATGTAGGGTATGATCATGATTCGAGATGAAAGAATTGGTAAGGCCAAAAATCCAGCATCAAAAAAGGGCAGATCATCCACACCAACGGCCTCCAGTCGAGAAGATCCTAACTCTAAAACCCGAGCCTCAATTAATTATGGAGCCTTTACAAGGACTTTGACGGGCTCATAGTCTTCGGATTTCAGGTTCCGTTACTTAACCACATACCTAATACGCAAAAAAGCACCTTGAAAAAGGTGCTTTCTTATAGTAGCGGGGCTTGGATTCGAACCAAGGACCTTTGGGTTATGAGCCCAACGAGCTGCCACTGCTCCACCCCGCATCGTTTTGCCCGTTTACTGGGCGGCCCACATTATAGCACGCCCACCCATGGGCGTCAAGCGAAAATGCTCTCAGTTTGAGAATTAGTATGGGATCTGGCGAAAAAATTGCGCCAGGGAGGCAGCAACTTCTTGAGGCCTCTCTAACATGACCATGTGTCCAGCCCCTGGTATGATTTCCACGCGAGCCGCAGGAAGGTTGTCTGCAAGGAAGTACGCGTTTCGCACGGGGGTCATTTTGTCCTGCGAGCCGCAAATCACCAATGTGGGCTGATGAATTTCGTGAATACGGTTGGTCACGTTGAAGGTGTCACACGCAAGGAAATCACCATGCAGCACGCTTGGGCGGGTTTCAGCCAAACGTTTGGCTACCAAGGTTTTGATGTTTTGTGGCGTTTGGGGGCTGAAAGACCAGGAAACAACTTTTTCCACCGCCTTATTGAAGGTGGTTTGGTTAGCAGACTCATTGATTAACATTGGGTTGACGGGCAAACTGGCTGCGCTGCCGATCAATACTAATCCAAGCACATGGCCAGGATGGTCTAATGCCAACATCTGGACAATGGCGCTGCCCATAGAATGCCCAACGAAGACCGCGCGAGATAAGCCCACTGCATCCAACCATTCCATAACAACATCAGCATAGCTGGAGATGGATTGATATCCCTGCCCGCCCGATTTCCCATGACCAGGCAGGTCTAGGGCGTAGATGCGATATCCAGCCAGACGGCGGATCTCCGCAGGCCAAGAAAGGAGCGACCCGCCTGCACTGTGCAGCAGGACAACTGGTAGTTTTTCTCCTGTTTGATAGACAAGATAGTAGATGCTATCAGCGATGGGCATATAAAAAGTATTACTGACCGAGACGGATGCGCTCGGCGGCATCTTCATCGAGAGGTATGAGCACCTGGATTAGAGTGCCTTTTCCTTCAGACGCTTCAATCTTAAGTTTGCCGTTGATTAATTCGGTGCGCTCGCGCATGTTCAACATACCGAGACTGTCGCGGTTATTGTAGGATGAATCAACAGATACGAGATCGAAACCCACTCCATCATCTTCAATAACAAGCAGCGCGAAATCTTCTGCGGATGCTTTTATTCGAACCCAGATGTTCGAGGCTTGGGCGTGTTTGCGGGCGTTATTGACCGCTTCTTCCGCAATATAAAAGAGCACGCCCTGCCTGTTCGGGTCAATTTGAGAGACAATCTCTGGGTCAGCTTCGATTAACACATTTTGGTTGTAGGTTTCGCGCATCTTATCCGCCATAGATTCCAGGGCTGCTACCAACCCCTGGGATTCGAGGATAAGCGGGCGTAGCGTGAAAAGCATGTGCCGAATTTCTTTGGTAGCACGCCTGGCCAGTTCTTCTATCTTATAAAGCTCTTCGGCCGCTGCGCCTGGATCGCGCTCCATCACGCGGCGGGTGAAGTTTACGCGCATCGCCAGGGCGGATACGGATTGCGTTGGGCCATCATGCAGATCGCGGGCGAGCTTCTTGCGGGCCTCTTCCTGGATTTCCATCATACGCTCTTTCTCAAGTTCTAGTTCATGATACAAGCGGGCATTCTGCATAGCTACTATAGCTTGGTTGCCGATGATATCCAGTATCTCACAGCGCTCGCTGGTGAAGTAGTTGCTATCTGGGTGGGCGAAAAGGAGCACACCATATGTATCGAGCCCGGTAAAGAGAGGAATGCAGTAGGCAGACCGGCAGGTACGAACTGCCACGATGCGGCTCAATTCCGGATCATTGCTGACCTCGCTGGTCAATTGCGACTCTGCCCTGTCAATTGTCTCGCCAATCAAGCCGGTCGTCCCAGGTAGGGAGATGCGCATATCTGCCGTGGTGAAGCGCCTGGCTGCGCCCACTTTCAGCTCTGAATCATTTCCATTTATCTTTGTATAAAGTAATACACTGCTGACCATTCGATTCTCGGATTCGTGGTTTTTGGCCAGGGTAGAATATCCCAAATCAAGGGCAGTTTCCAGGACACGCTGGTAATTAAGTGAGGCATTGAGTGCGGAGATGAGGTTGTAAATTGCCCGATTTCGTTCACGTTCGGCCCGCTGGGATTTTTTGTTAGCTGAGATTAGGTCGCGTTGTGTTTGGCTGATTAGGCTAGTCAAGCGTCCGGACAAGCCCCCCATTAAGATCCCCACCCCAAGATAAATAGGGAGGAGGGGGATTAAGAATGCCAACACATCCATAAATTGGTAAACCACCAAGGCCATCAAACCTTGAAAGAGCAGCGCTCCTAGCGCTCCCAGCAGCCCTCCAAGAATCCGAAAGTACAGTGCCGATGTAAGCAGGGGGAGCACACCTACCCAACCCAGACTACCCTGCAATCCACCACTAAATAGAAACAGCAGGCTGGCTATGATCACATCACCAGCGAGGAGCATATAACGGTGTGCCCATAATCTCCGGTTGATGGTTGCCAGGAGTGTTAGGGAGACATTCCAAAGCGCTGCAACCAATAAAGTCAGAATAACTTCGAATGGAAGGTTGCCATTGATGGCAGCTGCTACCGTTAATGCCAGCAATAATAACCAGCGCAATGAGACATTGATCCAGTCGACAAAAGTCGATGACTCGTCGGCGTTCATAGGGGTTATCATAATCGAAAAACAATGGCAGGTTAAGTCTCACCAGTATTTGTTATCAGTTTTGTGAGTATTGGTCGCGCGGCCTGAATTGCCCGAGCACGATGACTGATTTGATTTTTTGTGTGGGTGCTTAACTCGGCCATCGTCAAGCCATACTCCACTATTAAGAAGATCGGGTCATAGCCAAAACCGTTCTCGCCTCGCTCTTCTGGGATAATCTCGCCCAAGCACTCCCCTTGAGCAAAAAATAGCTCGTTATGTGGAGTGGCTATCGCTACCGTGCAGCGAAAGCGCGCGGTCCAGGGACGTGGATGCGGCATAAGCTGATCAAGAAGGATTTGCCGACGCTCGGCGTCGGTCGCATTCGGTTTGGGGGAAAAGCGGGCTGAACGTATACCTGGTAATCCTCCCAGGGCATCAACTTCTAATCCGGAATCGTCCCCCAAAGTTAACAATCCGGAGGCGCGGGCGTAGGCTTGGGCTTTGATTGCCGCGTTTTCTGCGTAGGTTGCTCCACTCTCTTCAACATCTATGCTCAGCTCGATCTGTTGGGGGGTCAGGATTTCAATGGGCAAGTTAGCCAGCAGATCTGCCATCTCAAAAAGTTTTCCCGGATTGCCGCTCGCTAAAAGTAATTTAGTCAACTTGATCTCCGATTGCAATAAATTTTTACAGGCAATTTGATTTTGTCAAAATAATAAGCAAATCTTGACTATTAATCAATTCTATGCTATAATTTTTCAAAATTAATAGCATAATTTTATATCATTCATTCCAGCATCAGTGCCAAACTCGACTGACCAACTCCGGCTCAATGTCGGTTTTCTTATTAATCAATCTATCGGCTCCAGCCGGGAATTTCTTTTTGATATTCCAGTATTTCATCTGGATTCGGAATTCCATCTGACCAACCTGGGGGGTATGGCGAAATTCACACGCATTGCACAGGGATTGCTGGCACAAGTCAAAATGCAAGCTACGCTTCAAACCGAGTGTGTGCGTTGTCTCACTGACTTCCAGCAAGAACTCAAAATTGATTTTACCGAATTGTACGCATTCTCGCCAAACTCTATCACGGATTCCGAGCTTTTGGTTCCTGAAAACGCGCAAATTAACCTGAGACCGCTAGTACGGGAATACATGCTGCTAGATGTGCCCATCAACCCGTTATGTAGCCAAGATTGTAAGGGACTTTGCTCGATTTGTGGGCAAAATTTGAATGAATCGACATGTCACCATGAAGTTGAGGCTGTTGACCCCCGTTTAAGTGTATTGAAATCACTGCTTGAAAAGAAGTGATCCCCTGCATCACAATAAGGCTCACTTGAGTAGAGCTAACCAGTAAAGCTCGTCGTATTAGGAGGGAAGCGCATGGTCTATCCGTCCAACGCATCAGCAGGGAAACAGGTGCTTGCAAGTTTAATTGAGAAAGCTAATGATCAGGGGTATCTCACCCTGGATGATATCTTGGAAGCTGACCGGCATCATGGGGACGAAGCCACCATTCAGCCGAAAAAATTGCTGACATACTTGCGGCGTCAAGGGGTTGAGATCATCGAGTTCGACGAGGCTGAGATTAACCAGGCGGAACCACCCGATGATTTGGTTGTTGAATTCAGTCTGCCAACTGGCTTTGAGAAAATACCTACTGAAGACACCGTCGAAATATATTTGAAGGAAATGGCCCGCGTGCCGCTCTTGAGCGTAGAAGAAGAAATTTGGCTGGCATTACGCATTGAAGAGGGGCGCGCAGCGCTGAGCAAGCTTTCACAATTAAAGGTTAACGGTAATCATCGAGAACGTCGCGCCTTGGAAAACACAGTACAGGATGGTATCTTGGCGCGTGAGCATATCATAGCTGCCAACACCCGTTTGGTGGTAAGCATTGCGAAGAGGTATATAGGTCGCGGCGTGCCGTTTTTAGATTTAATCCAAGAAGGCAATTTAGGCTTGATGAAAGCTGTAGAAAAGTATGATGTCCATCGCGGTTTCCGCTTTTCAACTTACGCCACATGGTGGATTCGCCAAACCATCACACGCGCGATTGCCGACCAGGGGCGAACCATCCGTTTGCCTGTACATATGTCGGACCGCATACGTCATATGTACCGCGCGGCTCACGAGTTAGAGCAATCTTTAGGACGCTTCCCCACAGCTGAGGAACTGGCTGAGCGGATGGACGTCCCGGCCCGCAAAGTACAGTGGATGCTGCAGGTGTCCTGGATTCCGCTCTCGCTTGAGAGCCCAGTCGGTGATGAGGAAGATGCAGAGTTAGGAATGTTTGTTGAAGATCAGAACACACCCACGCCGATCCAGGTGGTGTATCAGAATACACTAAGGGAGAGAGTGGAAGAAGTGCTAGCCTCGCTTTCGCCGCGCGAGGCCAGGGTGCTCCGCTTGCGCTTCGGTCTTAATGAAGATCGTCCATACACTTTGGAGGAAGTGGGCGAAAAATTTGGTTTAACGCGTGAGCGAATACGCCAGATTGAAGGAAAAGCGCTGCGGCGATTGCGTCATCCGATATGTGCTCGGCGACTTAGAGATTATCTATAGCCCGAAGTGAACTGCTTTTAATAGCTTGGTGCTAACAGAGGATACCTGTGATGTAATTGTGGGTTTGTTCAGATGGGTTTAGAAGGATTGGGGGGATATTTGATGGAGCCTCGCCAGAAGTAAAGCGAGCCAGACACTGGAATGATTTTGTTATAATATGATACAACTGATCTGATTAGCTGGAATTTATGCATTGTCTGAAAGAGGAAATCTATGATCGGGGATAAATTTTCTATGGATGAGGAGACGCTTGACCCTCAAAATTGGGATGCAATGCGGGCATTAGGGCATCGCATGGTGGATGACATGCTTAACTATTTACAGGACATTCGTGAGCATCCTGTGTGGCAGCCTATCCCAGACAATGTGAAGGATAAGCTGAGACAACCGCTCCCACTGGAGCCGCAGTTGCCAGAGCGGGTTTACCAGGATTTTCTCGAGTACGTGCTCCCTCACCCATTGGGTAATATTCACCCGCGCTTTTGGGGTTGGGTGATGGGTACGGGTACACCACTGGGCATGCTGGCTGAGATGCTGGCGGCTGGGATGAACCCAAACCTGTGGGGTACAGAGCATGTGGCAAACTATGTCGAGGCGCAGGTTCTCGACTGGTGCAAAGCGATGATGGGCTTTCCCAAGGAGGCAAGCGGACTGCTGGTTAGTGGTGGTTCGATGGCTAACCTGATTGGACTCGCGGTCGCGCGTAATGCCCAGGCAGGCTTCGATATTCGTCGCCAGGGAGTGAGCGCCTCACCAAAACCATTGGTTCTCTACGCCTCAATGGAGACGCACAGCTCAGTGCAAAAAGCGGTCGAACTGATGGGGTTAGGGAGCCAGTCGCTGCGCAAGATAGCGGTTAATGCTGATTTTCAAATTGACTTGGAAGCATTAGAAAAGGCGATTGCAGACGACCGAGCGATGGGTTTGAATCCAATTTGTTTGGTGGGCAACGCTGGTACGGTGAACACGGGTGCCATTGATGACCTGAACAGCCTGGCAAACTTAGCCGCGCGCGAAGGGATGTGGTTCCATGTGGATGGTGCATTCGGTGCGTTGGCGGCTCTCTCTCCTGAACTACGCCCGCTGGTTTCGGGGATCGAACGAGCCGATTCATTAGCTTATGATCTGCACAAGTGGATGTCTATTCCTATTGAGGCGGGATGTGTTCTGGTACGGGATGCGGAGGCGCATTTTAATGCGTTTACGCTAACAGCAGCTTACCTCTCGCAGGCGGATAGAGGACTTGCCTCAGGGACAATGGGATACTATAACTTTGGCTTGCAACTGACACGCGGATTCCGCGCCCTGAAAGTATGGATGTCTTTTAAGGAACATGGCATTCGAAAGTACGGGCGAGTGATCCAAAAGAATGTGGAGCAGGCACGCTACCTGGCAAACTTGGTGGAAGAAGCGCCAGAATTGGAGCTTTTGGCTCCTGTGTCGTTAAATATTGTATGTTTCCGTTTTAAAAATGATCACCTGGATGATTCTCAACTCGATGAGTTGAACAAAGAGTTGCTGATCCGACTTTATGAGAGTGGAATCGCAGTACCTAGCTATACGACGCTGCGCGGGAAATATGCCTTGCGGGTCGCTAATGTGAACCATCGCAGCCGTAATGAGGACTTCGATATCTTGGTAAGCGAAGTTATCCGTTTGGGTAAGGAGTTGATGACATCGTGAAATTATTTTATGAAATCTTGTATCGCCGCTTTCGGGCTCCCTGGGATATTGGACCACGCACTGAATTGGTGGAACTGGTAGAAAGTGGGCGTCTTGAGCCAGGCAGAGCCATTGACCTTGGTAGTGGTACAGCCAGCAATTGCATATTTTTAGCTCAAAATGGGTTTACCGTGACAGGCGTGGACTACGCTGAGTCAGCAATCGATTTGGGTATACAGCGTGCTCAGGAGGCTGGTGTCAACGTGAATTTCATCAAGGATGACCTGACTAATCTGCGCTATGTAACCGGCACATTCGATCTGTTAGTTGACTATGGAACGCTTGATGACCTAAAGCCATCAGCTCGCGAGCGCTATCTGCAGAATGTTCTTCCCTTGACGCGTCCCGGCAGCAAATTTCTTATTTACTGTTTTGAGTGGCCCTTCCGATGGTGGGAACGCTTGTTGTTCTTCCTTTTCTCTCCAATTTCTGAGCACTTGGCGGTCGAGCCGGGTGAGATCGAGCAGCGTTTTGGGGAACATTTCGAGGTAGAGAAATTCTCTGGTCAGGTTGATTATTCGCAATGGCCTCCTGGTTACGCTGTTTATTTAATGACCAGAATGGATGGGCATATAGACTGATTGGAAAAATGTTATCACTCACCCTGCTGGCTTCGATTAAAGAGTGTTCACTTTATAACAACAAACGAGGCTGTGAACACGAGGCGAACACTTGACAAATCCTGTAGCCCAATATAGACTTACCAAGATCTTTCTGCAGGTTGCTTGAGATGGTGCGTATATTATCGCTCAAGGTTAATGGGATGACCTTCGTTATGTCCATGATGATGCGCATGGAAATGAAATATCGCGTTCAGGCAGCCAGTGGGAATCCGGCGTAGCCGGCCCTCAAAGAGATATGACAGGCTGTCCTGAGAAGGACAGCCTTTTTATTAGATGTGGGAGGTACTGATGACAAAAAATATCCTGGTGGCGGTGGCTTGGCCTTACGCCAACTCGCTCATCCATGTGGGTAATATCACCGGATCCTATCTTCCGGCAGATATCTTCGCCCGCTTCCAGCGCCTGAGGGGTAATCGCGTATTAATGGTCTCTGGCTCTGATGCCCACGGTACCCCCGTTTCAGTGCGTGCCGATGCGGAGAATTCCACAGCTTTGCAGGTTTACCAAAAGTACCACGCAGGCTTTATAGAGCTTTTTCAGAAACTTGGTTTGGCTTACGATCTTTTCACCAGCACGCATACAGAGAATCACTTCAAAGTGTCTCAGGCAATCTTCCTAGCGTTAAAAAATAATGGATATTTGTATACAGAAAGGCAGCTTCAATGGTATGCCCCCTCACAGGGGCGCTACCTTCCTGATCGATATGTGGAGGGCACTTGTTATATTTGTGGCTATGCTAGTGCGCGCGGTGACCAATGCGATAATTGCGGTAGTCTATTAGAAGCCACCCAGTTATTAAATCCGCGTTCAAAAATCGATGGCAGCACACCGGAGCTGCGCGAGACTGAGCATTTCTATCTTGATTTGCACAAGCTACAGCCAGAGATCGTCGATTTCCTCCGCCAAAGAGAGAGCTACTTCCGACCTAATGTGTTGCGCCAATCATTAGGTCAAATTCTGGCAAATGACCTGCACGGGCGCGCTATCACACGTGATTTGGATTGGGGAATACCAGTGCCAGTGGATGGCTGGGAAGGCAAGTGCCTTTATGTATGGTTTGAAGCGGTCATTGGATATCTCTCCGCAACAGTAGAGTGGTCGCAAGTTGCTGGTCAGCCTGAAGCTTGGCATGACTGGTGGTATGACCCCCAGGCGCGTGCATACTACTTTATTGGCAAGGACAACATACCTTTCCATGCAGTAATTTGGCCAGGGCAGTTGATCGGTGCAGGTGAGTGGTTTGGTAAGCTTTTTGAGGGTTCGGAGGATAACCATCTGACGTTACCCTTCGATGTCCCAGCGAACGAGTTCATGAACTTAGAAGGGCAGAAGATCTCGGGGAGCCGCAATTGGGCAGTGTGGGGGCTGGATTTCCTCACCCGTTACGATCCTGACCCACTGCGCTATTACCTAACCGCCAACATGCCAGAGAGCAAGGATACAGATTGGGCCTGGCAAGATTTTCTCAATCGCAACAATAACGAACTGGTTGCTACCTGGGGCAACCTGGCGAACCGAGTGCTTGCCTTTGCTTACAAGCACTGGGAAGGCCGAGTGCCAGAACCGAGCGAATTGCGCCAACCTGATCGCGAACTCCTAGCCCAGGTGGAGGCTGGCTTTCAATCTGTGGGTGAACAATTGGAGGCGGTGCGCCTGCGAGCCGGACTGATGGAGGTTATGCGCTTAGCAACAGAGGTGAACAAGTATTTGGACCAGGCTGCCCCCTGGTTTGAGATCAAATCGGACAAGAATGCGGCAGCCTCTTCAATCTACACTGCGTTGCGGGCAATTGATTCCCTCAAATTGTTGTTCTGCCCCTTTCTTCCATTTACCAGCCAGCGGTTACATACCTACTTGGGCTATACCCAGCCGCTTTTCGGGGAGCAGTACGTGGAAACCTACCAGGATGAGCTTGGTGAGCATGTAGCGCTGCGCTACCGTCCCGACAAAGGCAGCGGGCGCTGGGAGCCAAGCCAGCTACCTGCTGGTCAGGTATTGCAGAAGCCCGAGCCGCTGTTTCGCAAGCTGGATGAGAGCATTTTGGATGAAGAGCGGCAACGGCTTGGCAAAGTAGACGCTTGATCGCAATAGGCTATTTATCCAGCATACTTAAGAGCATTTCTAACGCGGCCTGGGCGGAATGTTCTTTAACCGCCATGCGGTCACCCGACCAAACATAGCTCCTGGCTTGGTCTTCGCCCCAGCCGCTAATGCCAATCCAAACCAGCCCAACTGGTTTTTCAGGAGTGCCGCCGCCTGGGCCAGCGATCCCGCTAACAGCGACGCCGATATCTGCATTGAGTGCCTGGCGCACTCCGCGTGCCATTTCCAGCACGGTTGCTTCACTCACAGCGCCAAATTTTTCTAAGGTATCCAAGCGTACATCCAGCAATGCCATCTTCGTCTGGTTTGCGTATGCCACCACGCCGCCCAAGAAGTAATGGGATGAGCCCGGCACATTGGTGATGCGATGACTGACCAGGCCTCCTGTGCAGGATTCAGCTGTAGCCAGGGTTAATCTGCGTTGGGTGAGTATTTCACCAATCTGTAGTTCGAGCAGTATACTGTCCATGGTTCTATTATATTTGGATTGGGCAGTTGAATAACAGCAATCTGGGTTTAACCTATATTGTGTCAAACTGCGCAGTTTCTAATTGATGTGCTGGGATAAATATCTGTGGGGTGACTATGTTAGAATCTTGGCGATGGATTTACAATCCAATCTTCAGGCTATCTTGGATACTTTGCCCACCAAACCTGGCTGCTATCTGATGAAAGATGAAGCCGGCAAGGTGATCTATGTCGGCAAGGCTATTAACCTGCGCAATAGGGTGCGATCCTATTTTCATGACAGTGCCCAACATGAGCGGCGTATCCTAAAACTGGTTCGCAAGATACGGGATATCGAATGGATCGTGGTGGACTCCGAGCTGGAGGCGCTGATCTTGGAGATGAACCTGATCAAGAAGCACCGCCCGCACTACAATGTTCGCCTGAAGGACGATAAACGTTATCCTTATATCAAAGTTCACTGGGGCAACCCTTTTCCTAAGATCACCGTGACCCGCCAGATGGTCCAGGATGGATCGCGGTATTATGGGCCATATACCAGCGTGTGGGCAGTACACCAGACGCTCGATGTGTTAAGGCGTATATTCCCTTACCTGACCTGTGATCGCGTCATCACTGGAAATGACGAGCGCGCTTGCCTGTACTATGACATCAAATTGTGCACCGCACCATGTATCGGGGCCATTGATCAGGCAAATTACCAACGTATGATCGACGATTTTTGCCATTTTCTTATGGGTCGCACCGAGCCGGTGGTGACGCGTTTGCAGGCTGAGATGGAGCGGGCCTCTGAAGCGTTGCGTTTCGAGCAGGCGGCTGTGATTCGGGACCAATTGCGGGCGATAGAAAATGTAGTAGCTCGCCAGCGAGTGATCTCGTCGGAGTACGTCGACTCGGATGTCATTGCCATTGCCCGTGCGGATGGTGAAGCCTGTGTGCAAGTGTTTTTTATCCGCGGGGGTAAATTAATTGGCCGCGAATATTTCCTGCTGGAGGGTACTGAAGAAACCCCTGATGCGGGTGTGATGGCTGAATTCATCAAGCAGTTTTACGATCAGGCACCCAGTGTGCCTCAACACGTACTCCTACCCCATGAGGTGGAAGAAGCCCAGATCATCACCCAATGGTTAAATCAAAAGAGTAGCGGACAAAAAGTGGAAATCCTGGTGCCGCGCGAGGGGGCGCAGCATGAGTTAATTGAAATGGCATTGCAAAATGCCACGGAAACCCTGGCGGCGCTCCAGGCACAGTGGCATGCCGATACAGTGCGGCAGGAACAGGCTTTGGCTGAATTACAATCGGCATTAAGCCTGACCGAACCGCCCAATCGGATCGAGTGTTATGATATTTCCAACACCCAGGGTACCAACGCTGTGGGTAGCATGGTAGTATTCGAGCGAGGTGTGCCGAAGAAGTCGCTGTATCGCCATTTCAATATTCGCAGCGTGGCCGGTCCTGATGATTTTGCTAGTATGGAGGAGGTACTCACCCGTCGTTTTAACCGCTGGCAGGCTGCTCAAGAAGCCTCCCAGAAACCTGGTAAACGTCCGGATACATCTTTCTCAAGGCTGCCAGATCTGATCTTAATAGACGGCGGCAAAGGCCAATTAGGGCGCGCCACCGCTGTTTTCGACCGTTTTGGATTGCTTGGTAAAATCCCAGTCGCTGGATTGGCAAAGCAAAACGAGGAACTATTTGTACCGGGAAGAAGCGATCCGATTATTTTATCTAGACAATCCCAGGGTTTATATATGATTCAACGCGTGCGCGATGAGGCACATCGCTTTGCCATCACATCGCACCGTAAACTGCGCACCAAACAAGGTCTGGCGTCCCGCTTGGATTCTATCCCCGGGATTGGTCCAGCACGGCGGAAATTGTTGCTCAATCACTTCGGCTCGATCCAGGATATACAAGCAGCCTCAATGGAGGAATTGACTGCCGTATCAGGGATCACTTCCAAGCTTGCGCAGGCGATCAAAGAACACCTGGAATAAAATTAAAGGAGATTATTAATGGGACAGGGAAAGAAAGGTCCAACCAAGCGTGAAATACGGCGAGTACGCACACAACAGATTATCTTCGCTTTAATCGCGGTGATCGTCATATTGTCCTGGGTAATCAGCCTGGTATCGAATTAACTATAAAGACTATTCCCTTCTGGGTTTAAATATAAATGAACCTGCCAGTGTAGCTTCCATGGCATGCAGGAGCGATGATGCGCTGGGGTTGTAGGGTTATTCTTCCAGAAGTGAGTGGACAGACTGATTGAAGCTTTGGGCTGAGAATGGCTTTTGCAGCCACAGCACCTTGCCTTTTTCTAGCAAATCTTGGTATTCTCCGCCCATGGGGTGTCCAGTGATAAACAGGAATTTGATTTGAGGCCAGCGATTCCGGACTTCCCTGTAGAGGGCGACACCACCCATTTGGGGCATTACTACATCGCTTACGATCAGATCGATTTTCGTATGCCCGTCCTCCAATAACTTTAGCGCTTCCGCGCCATTGTTTGATGTTACTACGGAGTATTGGTGAGCTTCGAGCAATGCTTCTAAGGCTTCGCGAGTAGCTTGGTCATCTTCGACTACTAAAACATATCTTCCTCCCCCACTAAATTGGATCTTGGTTTTCGTGACTGGCTCTTCAACCGGAGGCACGCTACTGGCAGGGAGATAAATCGAAAATGTGGTGCCTTGTCCCTTGCGGCTTTTGACATCAATAAAGCCATCGTGTTGCTTAATGATGCCATAGACCTGTGCAAGACCCAATCCTGTTCCCTGCCCGACGGGTTTGGTGGTGAAGAAAGGCTCAAATATGTGGGGGAGTTTATCTGTAGAGATACCCTGCCCGGTATCGCTGATGGTGAAACGAATCCATTCCCCCGGAAGCATGTCTTCCATGGGAGGCCTCTCGCCTGGTTGGATTAGGATACGATTCAGCTCAAATTGTAATAAACCTCCATCAGGCATGGCGTCTCGGGCGTTTAAAGCCAGGTTCATGAGAGCCTGTTGTAAACGGGTGGGATCAGCTCGAACCATATACTTATTTGAACGGTAGGATAATTCCAACTGGATAGTCTCTGGTAGCACGCGCCGCAGCATCTTATCCAGTTCTTTGGTGAAAGGTAGCAAATCCAAGTCACACTGCTCCATTACCGAGCGACGGCTGAAGTCCAAGATCTGGCGGATCAAACTGGTAGCACGTTGCACTTGCTGCTGAATGGTGTTTAGTCGATCTTGGCTGGTAGGAGGAATGTTCGGGTCGTCACTCAGCAAGTCTGTATAAACCATTATGGCTGCCATAATGTTGTTAAAATCGTGCGCGATGCCTGCTGCAAGTTGCCCAACAGTAGCCAGTCGTTCTTGCATCTGGATGCGCATTTGATACTCGCGCTCGTAGGTCACCTCACGCAAGACTAATAACCACTGACCTGTTTCTTTTCCCGCTGGGCGTGCCTGGGCTTCAAAGACTCGCCGAGCTGTACCGCGCTGCACAATCTCGACAGGAAATTGGTCATTATGGCGGGCTACGAGTTCAGCAACACTTTGAGACCCTAAGTATTCCAGGGATCCCTCGGCATACTCTTCACTGAGCTCAGCTAGGATCTCCTTGCCGAGCGGATTAGCCACCACCAGCCGAAATTCAGAATCCAATAATAGGATACCCACCGGTAAGTGTTCAACCAAACCTTCCAGGCGTTTCTGCTCTGCAGCCAGAATAGCAGCCATGCGTTGAAAAGCGACTGCAGCCTGGTTAGCAAAAGTATTCAAAATGCGTATGTGCGCTTCGGCAAAGGCATTTTCTCGTGCACACCCGGCAATCAACAGACCGACTACGTCTCCGGCGACTGTGATAGGTGAGCTGATCAGTGAGTCGATATGCGTCAAAGGCTCATGACCGGTGTCGAACGTCTTCGCATGGACGATCTCTGGCTGAAAGTCTTCATATTCTTTGTGCGATATATTTTGGCTTTGGAGCATGTCCAGCCAGTGAGCGTGCAAAAGAGTTACGCAATCGGGTGCCAGAGGCTGGTTTGTCTCGACGATGAGCAATCGCTGTCCATTACTAAACATGCCTCCCATCACTAGGTCGCTGCGTAGCGCATTGCGCAGGTGGCTAAGCAGCATTTGGAGCAAATCCCTAGTTGATAGCGTATAGCCGATTTTTTGACTTAATTCATACAGCTCGGTAAGCTCAATCGTGCGCTCCACCACTTTGTGTTCCAGGTCGGCGGCATGTTGCACAAGGTGATCATATAAAACCGCGTTTTCTAATGCTATCGAAACCTGGACTGCCAGCACCTCAAGCAGATCGCGATCTTGGACGGTCAATTGTCCAGGAACTCGAGATTCAATGTTTACTACCCCAACCACCACTGTTGAGTGAAATATCGGAACAACCAGTTCAGAGACTGTGTCCGAGAAGCTAGGGATATAGTCTGGATCGAGGTATACATCGGGAATGAGAGCGGCTTGTCCTGTGCGCGCTACACGCCCAATGATGCCTTTGGTAAGCGGGATAAGATCTTGGGAATGGGCGACTCCATAGGCAGCACGTTGGACCAGAGAGTCACCTTCGATGAGGAAAATCTCTACTAGCGGATATCCCAAGCGTTCGGCTAATTGCGTGACAATGACGTTGAGTAATGCCTGCAGACCTAGTCGTCTATTAAATGTTTGCGCGAGGTTTTGGATGAGGGTGATCTCAGCTAATTGGCGCTGGGCTTGCTGGTAACGCGTTGCGTTGCTGAGAGCTAATCCCACCTCCTGACAGATACCTTGTAATAAATTCAGTTGATCAGAGGAAAATGCGCCGGTCTCGACATGCAGCACCGAGAGCACACCAAATAGTCGCTCGCCAGCGAGAATGGGAGCGCTGATCGCCGAGCGGGCATCATCATCAATACCTTGAACAAATAGCCAACGCTCATCTTGGGTGACATCGGGCACGTAAACTGGTTGGCGATGCAAAGCAGTCCAACCCGCTAATCCTCGGCCAGGATTAATGGCAATTTGCTCGTCGAAATCTTTAAGCAAGGTTGCTGGACGGCCATAAATGGCACGCAGGCTCAAAAGGTCATTATTGGGAACATAGTAGAACGCCTGACCAACTAATCCTTCCAGAGCCTGGCATGTAAGAGTAATTGCTCGGTTTAGGATTTCATCTGGATCAAGGCTGGTGGTTAACTCTCGCCCTACATCGTAAAGCAGGCTGAGGTGACGCTTCTCGATAGATGCCTGGTTTAAGAGACGCGCATTCTCGACCGCGATGGCGGCCTGATTGGCAAATAATGACAGTAATTCCTGATCGGATTGATCAAAGAGACGCTCCATATTGTCAGCCATCACCTGTAAGACACCAATAACCTTTCCTTGGGAAATCATGGGTACGCTGAGGACAGCGGAATAGGGTTGCCTTTCCTCGTAAACTGATGCGCGACCATCCCAGATGCGGTAATCGTCGATAATCAATGGTTTGCCTGTTTGGGCAACCCACCCAGCCGCTCCCTCTCCATAAGCGAAAACCACATCATGATGATTTTCTAGAGCGTGATAATTTTCGAACTGTACGACTACCTTATTATGCTCATCGTCACACAGAGAGATTGCGCCACCAGCTGCATTTAAAAGCTCTACAGAGCGCTTGACAATCTTTTGCAGCATTTCGGGGAGTTCGAGCGGTGCAGAGATGTCCAGCGAGAG
The DNA here is from genome assembly GCA_036526235.1 of Anaerolineales bacterium. Lineage (GTDB taxonomy): Bacteria > Chloroflexota > Anaerolineae > Anaerolineales > UBA4823 > DATCYX01. Next base: position 17,079 of record DATCYX010000489.1, read on the forward strand.
AGAGTGAAGAACTGAAAGTTCTTCGGCGCGACGGCGTAATTTAACCTCAGTTTGGCTGCTGGATTGCTCAGCGTTCTTTCTCTGGGAAATATCGAAAGCTGTCCCCAGACCAGCTGGTCTGCCTTCAAACTGGATTTCAATCAGGTTAGGAGTGAAGTCTAACCAGCGTTCTTTCCCCTCCTTATTGATAATCTTGATTTCAAAATGTGAGGGACTGTCTTTATCTCTGCGATTACGCTGCTGGCTAAAATATTTAATCAAATCAACATAATCAGGGTGGATAAAATCCCAGAAATCCATGGTGAGCAATTCTGGTTGTGTATAGCCTGTGATGGCCTCCATAGCTTTGTTGACGTAGCGGAACTTATTCCCCTGATATATGAAAATTGCGGAGGAAGCTGTCTCGGGAAAATCGCTTACATTGAGTCTGCGCTTACCCAGGATCCCCCTTGGAGGCTGAAATTGTTGAATATTCTGGCTCACCTTCATGGCTATAGCATTATAGAGTAAATTATTTGGTTTTTGCCTTACATATTCGTTGAGACAAAAGAAGAGCGGGCGGATTTTCCGCCCGCTCACCATCATATGGAGGTAGGTTCGAGTTTAGAATAATCCCACGACGCGCTCGGTCTCAAGGTCAATATCGACATCGTAGAAAACCGGGCGGGTTGGCAAGCCAGGCATGGTGCGCATCTCACCCAGTAGGGGGTAAAGGAATCCGGCTCCGACCGAGGCGCGAATATCGCGAATCGGCACGATGAAGCCATTTGGCACGCCCTTCAAGCTTGGATCATGACTCAAACTGAGGTGGGTTTTTGCCATGCACAAGGGCAGCTTGTCAAATCCTAAACGCGTGTAGAGTTCGATTTTGGCCTCAGCCTCTGGTAGATATTCCACACCATCAGCGCCGTAGATTTCCTTGCAAATAGTCTCTATCTTCTCTTTGATAGAAATATCCAGCGGATATAGGAATTTGAAATTAGTCGGTTTCTCTGCGGCTTTAACCACAGCCTCAGCCAGCTTGACTGCCCCTTCACCACCATGCATCCAGTGAGTGCAGACTACCGCATCTTCCGCACCTGCTTCGATAGCGGCCTTGCGCACCAGTTCCACTTCTGCTTGGGTGTCATCTTTGAAGGAGTTGACAGCCACCACTACCGTGACGCCATATCTCAGGGCATTCTTAATGTGGTGCTGCAAGTTGGGCAAGCCGGCGCGCAGCAAATCCAAATTCTCATCGGTATAGGCTGGATCAAGTGGCTTCCCAGCTATTACCTTGGGACCGCCACCGTGCATTTTCAGGGCACGGACGGTCGCCACCATCACCACAACATTAGGGATCAGACCTGAATATCGGCACTTGATGTCGAAAAACTTCTCCATGCCAATGTCGGCGCCAAAACCAGATTCGGTCACGACATAATCTGCTAGTTTTAGGGCGATTCGATCGGCGATAATGGAGCTTTGTCCGTGAGCGATATTGGCAAATGGGCCAGCATGCACGAAGACCGGTGTGCCCTCCAAAGTTTGCATCAAGGTTGGTTTGATCGCATCTTTCATCAAGACTGTCATCGCACCGGCGACCCCCAAATCTTCTGCGGTGATGGCTTCGCCTTTCCTGTTCGTGCCAATGACGATTCGGCCCATACGCTCACGCATATCAGCCAGGTCAGTGGTTAAAGCCAAGATCGCCATGATCTCACTGGCTACTGTGATATCGAAGCCAGTTACGCGAGTCCTGCCTTTCTCTTCCTTACCTTGACCGACGGTGATTTCACGCAGGAAGCGATCGTTGGTATCAACTACCCGCCGCCAAGTGATGCTATCGGGGTCGATATCCAGGCGGGCAAAGCGGCTCTTCTCCTCATCGGTTAATTGATCAGGATCGGTCTTGTCAATGACAAGTTTCTTCAAGCGGTGTAACATGGAGAGAGAGAAACTGCGATTACCCTCCTTGTCTGGCGGGCACAAGGCGTTGAAAAGCTTGAGATCATCCTTTTGGGTGGTCTCATGGTATATGCGCGTGTCAATGGCGGCTGCCAGTAGATTGTTGGCAGCAGTAATGGCATGGATATCGCCGGTGAGGTGCAGGTTGAAGTCCTCCATTGGGACCACCTGGCTGTATCCACCACCAGCGGCGCCGCCTTTAATGCCAAAGGTTGGACCCTGGCTGGGTTGGCGAATGCAGGTGAACACTCTTTTGCCTAGGTGTGCGCCCAGAGCCTGGCTTAAACCCACCATTGTCGTGCTTTTTCCTTCACCGAGTGGTGTAGGTGTGATTGCTGTCACATCCACGTAGATGCCATCAGGGACATCTTTGAGGCGTTCAAGCACTGAGAGCTTTACTTTGGCCTTATACGTGCCATGCAGCTCAATTTCTTCTGCTAATAAGCCGACCTCGTCGGCAATTTGGGTGATGGGTTTTAAGACGGCTTCTTGGGCGATCTCAATATCGGACGGGACGGGAAAGCGCCGATTCATTTTGTTCGGTGTGAAGCGACGTAGACCAGGGAAATCTTTAGCAGCAGACATACACTCTCCTTTGTATAGGTATTTTGATGATTTTTATTAACGTATCTATTGTGACAGGTTTCATTAATCTAATCAAGAGACGCATATCATTTTCGTTTATGCCGAGTGTCACAATTTGGTGTTCAGACTAGTGAAAAACCCTTTCGTACAGACAACACTGGACAATCCGTAACTTCAGCGACCTCAGCGGTCACATTGGGCATATATAAATGGCGTAAACTATGTGCGCTATGTGGGGAGCCCATCCCTATCAGGTCATATCCTCCTGATTTCACTTCTTCTAAAATTTCGTGTACTGGATTGCCATGTCGAACTTTAAATTGGACCGGCAACCCTGAGGATTGCGCTTCTTCGAAAGCTTTCCTTAGGGTCTTTCCCTGAGGTGTATCCGTTTCCAAAATGTGCTGCCAGTGGTTATGGATCTCTTTGGAGATCGGGTAATCAAGTTTCACGGGCTCAACGACATGCAGCAAAGTCAAACTGGCACTACTGATCTTTGCTAAATAGAGGCAGAGTTGTTGAACACTCTCGGAGTATTCCAAACCTCCCAAACAGAGCAATATTTTATTGAGTTGCGGTCTAACTTGGCGCACATACAATATGGGTGTGGCGACCTTCTCTAACACACGGCGGAAGGAGCGTCCCTGGATCACTCGACGCCAGGCAGGTCTGCCAAGCGGACCCAAGATGGTTAGAAAGGGTCCCGTGCTGGCATGCTTGGCAACGACCACCGATCCCCTGCCATAATCCAAACGGATGTCATACGGGATATCGTTGTCCTTTAGCTTTTCTTCGGTATCATCAAGGAGTTTTTTGACGATCTTTTCGTCCGCTAGCTCTTCTATCACGCCCAATAGCGTGACTTGGGAGTGTAATAACCCTGCCATCCACACACCATAATTTAGTGCGGGACGCGTATTTTCGTTGCCGTTGGTACACAAAAGCAAGCGTAGCAGACTATCGCTCATCGGAAAAAGATCACTCCCATCAGGCCAGCACCGAGCAACACCAGTGGGGGGGGAGCTTTAAGCAGCAAAGCGACCAGGCTTAGCCCTGCGATACCCATTGTTGCCAGACCATAACCATTTTTTTCGCTGTTGAAGATCTGCCAGGCGATCAACACCATCAGGACTGCCACTGCTGGGGTTAGCCCGCTCACAAAACTG
>DATCYX010000490.1:0-18470 GCA_036526235.1 Anaerolineales bacterium
ATCGCGACCAGTAATTTCAATTCGCTCAGGCGAGCCAGCATCTCGACAGCACGCTCCTCGATCAAGATGTGGTCTAATTCATGCCGGATGCGGTCACCCGAGACTCTTTCCAGCAGTGGAATGGCTTCGATCAATAACTCCAAGGTGCGCTGCTCAATACGGAATCCAAAGCGTTGCTCAAAACGCACAGCCCGCAGCATGCGGGTGGGATCATCAACAAAGGATAGGGAGTGCAAGACACGCACGATCCCTTGGCGCAGGTCAGCAAATCCGCCCCAATAATCATACAATTCGCCATAGTAGCGCCCGTCCAGTCGCAACGCCAAGGTGTTAATCGTAAAATCACGTCGGTGAAGATCAAGCTTAATGCTGCTGCGCTCTACGGTGGGCAAAGCGCTGGGATAGGTATAGAACTCTGTGCGCGCAGTGATCAGATCAAGAAATTCTTGATTTGGATTGCTTAATTTGTCATACCTATTTGTAGCTTTACGGGAATCTCCTTGATTTTTACCTGCATCCGTTAATAACCACTTTGCCGTCCCAAAGCGCGCGTGGCTTGTGACGCGCCCGCCATGCTTGCGGGATAAAGCGCGCGCCAAGGCTATCGCATCACCTTCGACCACCAGGTCAAAATCCAGGCTGGGGCGTTCTAATAACAGATCGCGGACGAACCCTCCAACAATATACAAGGCGACTTTCTGCTCATGAGCTACCTTAGCGACCGACTTTAGCAAGGCGAGACGCGCTGGGGGCAGAGCCCTTTCCAAGCGCTCAGCTAAGTTTTGGCGCCCAGGAATTCGTGGGCGTGGCGAGAGGGTCTTGATCAGGTCGGTACGGGTGACAATTCCAATGATTTCTCCAGTCTGTGGATCTATCACCGGGATTTGCCCCCAGCCAGTGTCGGTCATCAAGCGCTGCAAATGCTCAATTGAATCATCAGGCTGAACGGTGAACTCGCCAGCTTCCATCAAGCTCGCTGCGTTTACCTTGAGTTTATGGGAAATGGCGCGATCAACTGCCCGACGCGTCAGCAATCCAATCAATTTCCCATCGCGCACCACAGGATAGCCTTCATAACCATAGCGCTGCATCCGGGTGGCAGCCTCTTCTACTGGAGTGTCTGGAGCGAGCAATTGCGGGTCAGGAGACATAATTTGGGCGACCGTAATTGCCGGGTTGACATAATCTGGCAGGATACTCACCAATTCGTCGTGGACTTGTTCAACAGTGCGGTCTTTGATTAAGCTGGCAGCCGCCCGCTCATGACCTCCGCCTCCAAAGTAGGCTGCCACTTCGGCGACATCTATATTGTCATTGGTAGAGCGGGCGATGAACTGCACCCCGCCCCGCGTGGCAACCAACATGCACAAGGCATCGGGGTCCAGCAAATCGCGCAATTTATGAGCAACTGTAGATAGCTCCTCCCCCATCTCACGGGCATCTCCACACGCCACAATGATCGTATATCCGTGGATGTGGTGATACTCCGCGGTCTGGCGCAGATGGTCATACAACACCTGCTGCGCTTTGGACAGGGGATGGTTGAGAAAATTAGCAGCAATCTGCAGGCTGGCACCTTGTTCCAGCAAATAGCTTGCGGAGCGCAGATCACGTGGCGTAGTCCGGTCGTAAGTTAGCGATCCAGTGTCCTCATAGATCCCTAGCAGGAGCAAGGTAGCCTGGATTGTGGTCAGCACGTGTTCATGCTCATGCAGCATCTCGACAAATGGGGTAGTGTTCGCTCCCGTACCCGAAACAGTGATCACCCAATCCTGAGGCAGGTCGTCCCGCAATGGATGGTGGTCAATCAGGTGCACGCGGGTGGTTTCGCTCATCCCCCGCACGCTGACCAGGGATTGCGTGTCAACCAGGGTCACGAAATCGATCGGCTCACCCGGCAGATCGCGGGGGTCGACAAAAGGCAAGTCTGCGCCATATAGGGTCAGAAAGGCGCGGACATTGCGGTTCATGCGGCGTGGCAGAACCGGGACAGAGGTCTCGTCATTCAGGTACGCCCCCAGTAATGAGGCGATAGCGTCAAAATCAGCTTGCTCGTGTGTCAGGATGATACGCATACTGTATGTATTATAATCAACACCTATGGAACTTCGCGACCTTATCCAGCGAATGCACGAATTTGTGTCCGCAAAAGGGTGGTATGAAACAGACAGCCCGCGGCCACAAACCCTGCGCAACCTGGCCATCTCTCTCAATCTGGAAGCCTCCGAGGTTCTAGAGCATTTCCAGTGGGGTGAGCAAGTGGTGAATAATGATGAGCTGGCTAAGGAGCTCGCCGACGTAGCCCTTTACCTGCTACAACTCGCCAGCCTGGCTGGCATCGATCTGGAGCAGGCCATACTAAACAAGCTGGAACAAAACTACCAGCGGAAATGGGATCAGCCGAGATGAACATCACCGTTTTTTGCAGCTCACAAACCAAACCGGGAGAGCCAGCTTACCAAGAAGGATTGCGCCTGGGACAACTGATCGGCTCAGCAGGCCACACGGTGCTCACCGGGGGGTACATCGGCTCAATGGAAGCCGTCTCGCGCGGGGCAGCGGAGGCTGGGGGCTGGGTGGTCGGCGTCACCTGTGATGAGATCGAAGCCTTCCGTCCAGGCAAAGCCAACCAGTGGGTACACGAAGAGCGTCGCTTTTCCACCATACGGCAGCGCCTTTATGCCCTCATCGATGGCTGCGATGCAGCCATTGCGCTGCCTGGTGGTATAGGCACCCTGACCGAGGTAGCCATGATGTGGTCGCACCTGCAAACCGGGGTAATCTCCCCGCGTCGTCTGGTGCTTATCGGGCCTGGCTGGCGCGATTCCATGCACACATTTTGGCGAGTTTTCGATCCCCATGTACCGGAAAGATTCCGAACGCTGCTCTCCTTTGCCCCAGACGCCGATGCAGCTATGAGCACGATATAGTTATTCTATGCCTGCCATAAACTTAGCCCGGCTGCGAAAACAAACCGCCGTCCTGGTAGATCATTTCAACCAACCCGAGGCTTTTTTACGCCTCTTGCACGACCTGTTGGATCATTACGCCGACCACATCCTGCGTCATGGACAGGCAGGTGAGCCCCCGCCACTCATCCAGGCCTATCGAGTTCCAGCCCCAATGTTACGGCAATTAGCCCAGGAACTAGCGCCGCGTGCCTCCGAAGATGCACCGCTAACCCTGGCACTCTGCGATGCACTTTGGACTCAACCCTACTTGGAGCCGCGCATTCTAGCTGCGACTTTAATTGGGCAAGCACCATTAACGTCTGTTGATGACGTGCTCTCACGGGTGGAGAAATGGGCTGAATCCACCTCCGAAGAGCGCCTAATCGAGGCCTTAGCCAATCGAGGGTTGATGCGGGTGCAACAGGAACAACCCGAACGCTTGCTGCTGCAGATCGAAGCTTGGCTGGGCACAGAGAGCCTGATGTTACGGCGCATCGGTTTGAGAGCCCTCATCTCATTGATTTCTGATGCTAGCTTTGAAAATCTCCCAGTTGCCTTAAAACTGGTCACTCCCTACGTGCGTGTGGCACCACTTCCGCTGAAGCCGGATATCTTGGATGTACTGGCTGCGCTCGCCAGGCGATCAGCGAAGGAAACGGCTTACTTTTTACGTCAAAACCTTGATGTATCAGGAGATACAGACACTGCTTGGCTGATCCGCCAATCGCTGAGATTTTTTCCTGTCGAAACCCAAGATAGCCTACGGGATGCCATACGGCGAACCTAATCGTCAGACTAGGGCAATCGCATTTGGGCGATTGTCCACCACTGAGGAGAGAAAATGGGGTGTATTGGTGGGGGTATGCCCCCACCAATACACCCCAAACACTCATTTTGCGGGATTGCGTATGCCCCTCAGGTCATATGCAATTGCCCTGATCGTCAGACAAATACAAAGCCACACGATCAACATTAATGGTATAATCCACCCGCTCTGACTAGACCGACTAGCGGCAAATATAAATGGCTGCCAGTCTGGAGACCTGCTCAAAAAATAACATAAAGGAGAAAGCAGACGTCATGTCGATTGATAAAGAAACTAAAACGAAGGTCATCGAGGAGTTTTCCCGCCACAATACTGATACCGGCTCACCTGAAGTTCAGGTTGCTATACTGACTTCCCGCATCAATCAGCTCACCGATCACCTGCGTGCCCACAAGCACGATGAATCATCTCGCCGGGGATTGCTCAAGCTGGTTGGCCAGCGTCGCAGGTTGCTGGCCTATATCCGCCGCAACGACTTTCCACGCTACACAGCACTGACGGATAGACTGAACCTGCGCAGAAAATAAACATATCACAAGGAGATGGCGTGCAAGCTCAGCCATCTTTTATTATGGTTCTAACGGGATGCATGGGAATGATCCCCAGAATTCGGTGTATAGCGGGTATACCTGCTATACACCGAATTCTGGGGCTTCTCTCGCTCAACCCAAAAGATTCCAAATTTTTTTCATGCCCACCGGTTAGGTATTGAAAGATGGCGATAACCCTGTGCAGGTGTTGTCGGCAGCTCTCAGTCCCTGACCAGGTGGGGTAATTCAGGAGATAAAATGAAACCCGATGTTAAGCAATTCCAAGCCACGCTTGGAAGCAAAGTATTTACGTTTGAGACCGGAAAGCTTGCCGGACAGGCAGGCGGCTCGGTCACCTTGCGCCTGGGCGATACTGTGGTCCTCGCAGCAGCCACCATGAGTGCTGATGTTCGCCCTGGTGTCGACTTCGTACCCCTCACAGTGGATTACGAAGAGCGCATGTATGCCGGTGGACGTATACCCGGCTCATTCTTCCGCCGGGAAGGCAGGCCTACCGAGGAGGCCATCCTGACCGCCCGCCTTACCGACCGCCCATTGCGCCCCCTATTCCCCAAAAACCTGCGCAATGACATCCAAGTCATCCTGTACTCACTCTCCACCGATGGCGAGAATCCTATCGACATCCTGGCTGTCAACGCGGCTTCGGCTGCGGTGCTGCTGGCTGGTCTCCCCTGGGCTGGTCCTGTCGGCGCAGTGCGCGTAGGCTGGATTGAGGGAGACTTCATCTTGAACCCAACCTTCGCTGACCTGGAATACTCCGATCTGGACTTGCGCATGGCTGGCACGCGCGATGCGATTCTCATGGTGGAATGTGGTGCCTCGGCTGTATCCGAAGAGATCATGGTTGAAGCCCTGGAGTTCGGACACAAAGCCATGCAGCCGCTGATTGATGCCCAGGAACGCATCGTTGCAGAAGCCGGCGTTACCAAGAGAGAATACATCTCCGCCCCGGCCAACGAGGATCTGGCAGTGACCGTGCAAGAGCGCGCTGGAGCGCAACTGAACCATATCCTGCAACAACCCTACATTAAATCCGAACGCAATGAAGCCATCGATGCGCTCAAAACCTCCCTGCTAGAGGATCTGGCTGGGGAGGATGAGTCACAGGCGCCTCTTGTAAAAGAAGCCTTTGACCAGCTGCTCAAGTCGGTCGTGCGCCAGACCATCCTGGAGCACAACCAGCGTCCTGATGGCCGTGGTCTGAACGACATCCGCGATATCTGGTGTGAGGTGGACGTCAGCCCGCGGGCGCATGGGTCTGGATTATTCACACGTGGCGAGACGCAGGTGCTCACCCTGGCTACCCTGGGCACACCTAGGGAAGCTCAAGAACTCGACAGTCTGTCGCCGTCTGAGTCTAAACGCTACATTCATCATTACAACTTCCCGCCTTTCTCTACTGGCGAGGTCAGACCTTTGCGCGGGGCATCCCGCCGTGATATTGGTCATGGCGCGCTGGCAGAACGAGCCCTCGTCCCTGTGATACCGCTTGAAACAGATTTCCCTTACACTTTGCGCCTGGTGTCTGAAGTGCTATCTTCAAACGGCTCTTCGTCTATGGCATCGGTGTGTGGCTCGACCCTGGCGCTCATGGACACTGGCGTGCCCATCAAGGCGCCGGTTGCGGGAGTTGCCATGGGACTGATCAAGGAAGGGGAGCGCTACGCCATCCTTACCGACATCTTGGGCGCAGAAGACCATTATGGAGATATGGATTTCAAGGTCGCTGGGACCCAGGCGGGCATCACCGCCCTGCAGATGGACATCAAGATCAAAGGCATTAATACCACCATCATGAGGCAGGCTCTCGAGCAGGCCCGCCAGGCGCGCCTCTACATTTTGAATAAAATGATGGAAGTCATCCCCGCACCAAATCCGACCCTGAAACCGCACGCCCCGCGCATCACCGTGGTGCAGATCCCGGTCGAAAAGATCGGAGCGGTCATCGGACCGGGTGGCAAAACCATCCGGTCCATCCAGGAAGAGACAGGCGCCAAAATCGACATCGGCGAAGATGGCTCGGTGTTTATCGCCACAGCCGATGGCGAGGCGGCACGACGAGCAGTGGAGCGTGTTGAAGCCATCACCGAAACCCCGGTTATCGGGCGCATCTACACCGGGCGCGTGGTGCGCACCACCGAGTTCGGCGCCTTCGTTGAGATCCTGCCGGGCACCGACGGCATGGTGCACATCTCCCAGCTTGATACAGAGCGCGTCAATAAAGTGGAAGACATCGTTCGCGTGGGCGATGAGCTCACCGTGATGATCACCGACATCGACCCGCAGGGCAAAATCCGCCTCTCCAGGCAGGCTGTGCTGGAAGGCTGGACGCCCGAGGAAGCCAAAATGCGCGATAGCCGGCGCACTGGCGGGGGTGGTCGCCCCTCATATGGAGGTGGTCGTCCGGGTGGTAGAGGCGGCGACCGTGGCGATCGCGGGCGCTCAGGGGGTTCAAACAGAAGATAATTTTTGCTTAGGAGAGACGCAATATGAATGCTGACATTCGAATTGATGCTCTTCTTCCCCCAGAAATGGCCAAAAGGGCCGAATATCTAGGGGTCCGTAAGGCCGAGGCAAAAATCTCGGCCATGTTTTCCCTGGCTGTGCTGGCTGGGATATTTATTGCCCTCGGAGCAATGTTCGCCACCACGGTTTCGGCAGGCACATCCGGCGTGTTACCTTTTGGGGTAACACGCCTTTTGGTTGGTCTGGTGTTCTGCCTGGGGCTCATCCTGGTAGTGGTGGGTGGAGCTGAGCTCTTTACCGGCAACAACCTGATCGTGATGGCCTGGGCAGGTGGCAAGGTGAGCACATCTGCCATGCTGCGCAACTGGGTGGTCGTGTACCTGGGCAACTTCGTTGGCTCGATTATCACAGCCATCCTGGTCATCTTTAGCAAGCAATATGCCTTCGGTGGAGGGGCAGTCGGCCAGAGCATGCTCAACATCGCCATTGGGAAGGTAAACTTTGGCTTCTTCCAGGCTTTGGCACTGGGAGTCTTGTGCAACATGCTCGTCTGCCTGGCGGTCTGGATGACCTTCAGCGCCCGCAGCACGATCGACAAGATTATGGCGGTGATTTTCCCCATCTCAGCCTTCGTGGCAGGCGGGTTCGAGCACAGCGTTGCCAACATGTACTTTATCCCGCTTGGCTTGTTCCTCAAAGCCTTTGACCCGGCCTTCACCGCCTCCACGCAGATCAACGTCAGCGACCTGACCTGGAGCGCGTTCCTGCTGAACAACCTTTTGCCGGTGACCATCGGTAACATCATCGGCGGGGGAGTGCTGGTGGCCGCGGTGTACTGGGCTGTCTTCCTGCGCCATAGCGAGGTTTGAACCGGAATCTGTATCAGACAATAAATTAAACGAGGAAAATATGAGAGCTTACGTGCTGATTACAATTCGCACCGGCGATCTGCGGAATGTCGTCATCCAGCTTCGCCGCGTGGAGGGTGTCATCGAGGCCAACATGACCTTCGGTCCATATGACGCGGTAGCCATCATTCAGGCCGATGATGTGAAACACCTGGGGAATATTATCGCCATGGGCATCCAACCCATACCAGGGGTGCTCGATACGCTCACCTGCCTGTCGGTGGAATTGTAACCTTATCAGTTAAATAGCCAGGGAGATCACCGGATAGATGGACGGGTTTCGCTCGCCCACCTATCCGTTTTTTAACCTGAAAGATTACACGGGCGAATCAAAAAGGGTGGCCAAGAGATGACCACCCTTTCTGAATGTCCTGAATTACTAGGGCAAGGTGAAATCCTGCGTCTGCGGGTTGAGATATGGCAGCCGCATGGCCCCAGCCGTCGCCCTGTCGCTCAGCCGGAAGACGTTCAAGCCCTCGGTGATGTTGCTCTCATATATGAAATTGTTGTACCAGTAGCTCGACCAGGCACCACCAATGTCTAAGGGATCGATGGCTGGCGGGTCTGAGTAAGCCACCTCATAAGGGTTAGCCGGGTCAGTGAAATCGACCACACTGGTGCCGGACTGGTAACTGCCATGGGCAACCACGTAGCGCCCGCTACGCAGCGGCACCACGTTGAAGTTGTGAAGCGTGCAGTTTTCCAGAGCCGACTGCGCTCTCGGCAGCGTCCATTGACCAAGTTTGGCACCGTCATCAGCGTCGTAGAAGAAAAAGCTCTTGAAGACATCCGGGTCGTTCGCCTCACAGGATGGCGCCACACCACCGCCTGGCTCCCAGCCGAGTACGATGACTTCGCCATCCCAGGTGAAGGCCGCCGAGTGCCAAGGGATAGTAACGCCGGGCTCGGCGATGCTGTACAGCGGCTCTGGGTCAGCCGGGTTGCTGATATCGAAGACATTCACGACTGGACTGGTGGCGCAGGCAAGCAAATTGGCATCACCCAGAATCACACTTGCATCATGGCAGAACAATGCCCCATCGAAGAGCGGTTCTGAATGGATGATGCTGGCGCTTTCTGGGGCATCCAACGGCACCTCGATGATATCGATCACAGCGCCAGATACCGTCCCACTCTGGCAAGTACTGTTCGAAGAATTAACGTAGAGCAGCACCCGGTTATTACCCGTATCGGGGACCAGGGTATGGGTGTGCGAACCACAGGTGGTCGGCACGGTGGCGATCAGAGCTGGCGCGGACAGGTCGCTGATATCGAATATATGGATACCCTCGAAACCACCAGGTACCGGTTCACCTCCGCACATCCTGGTGCCTGGGTTAGGGGAATTAGTCGAGCGGAAGACCAGATTGCCCCATACGGAGACATCGCCTTGATCACCCTGGCACTCAACGAAGTTGAGCAGTTTGGGATTACCCGGTGCGGAGATATCCAGGACGCGGAAGCCATTCCAGTTGCCCTGGATGGCATACTTACCCCAGAAGGCGATATCAGTGTGTACGTCTGTAGGGCCGTAGATCAGACTGGCAGGCGCCTCGTCATGCCCCATAGCATGCAGGTTCTGGGTATGCGGATCATCATCGTGCCCTGCGCTGGCGATGCCAACCAGAGTGAGCATACATATCAAGGCAAGGCTGAGAACAACAGTAAGTTTTTTCATGTGATTTACCTCATTTCTGTGCTAAGTCTATATTCGAACTGATTTAACCCGGGCAAGTCGCCCGGTTTTTAGGCAGTGGAAATCTGAATTTTGCCGGTCAATCACCACCTTTACATGGCAGAATTGCAACACAGATCGTGTATGCGAGTACCAGATGAAAAGGGTGGCCATGAGAGATGACCACCCTTTCGAAAGGTCGCGGGCTACTATGGAAGTGAGAACTCCTGAGTCTGCGGATTCAGGCGCGGCAAGCGTATTGCCCCAGCCCGCGCTTTATCGCTCAACCCGAAGACGTTCAGACCGGCGGTGATATCGCTCTCATAGATGAAGTTGTTATACCAGTAAGAAGACCAGGCGCCTCCAATCTGGCACAAGCCGCCACAGAAACTTCCCGAGCCCAGTGATTCGGGGTCGGTCCAGGCAACTGTCACCGGGTTAGCCGGGTCGGTGAAGTCTGTTACCCAGGTTCCACCCTGATAGTTGCCACTCACGGCAACGTAGCGGCCGCTACGCAGCGGTACGATATTGTAGTTATGGATGGTGCAGTTCTCATCGTCACCCTGGGGTCGAGGCAGAACCCACTGGCCTAGCTTGGCCCCGTTATTGGCGTCATAGAAGAACAGGCTCTTGTCTACGTCTGGGTCACCTGCCTCGCACTCGGCAGCACCCCCGCCGCCCGGCTCCCATCCGCCTACGATGACGTTACCGTCCCAGGTGAAGGCAGCCGAGTGCCAGCGGCCGTTGGTCCCAGCCTGACCAACACCGGGCTCGAAAATTGTGAAAAGCAGGTCCGGGTCGCGCGGGTCGCTGATGTCCCACACATTGATCGTATCCGCGCTGGCGCAGGCAGCCTTGTTGATCTCGCCCAGGATCACTCCGACATCATGACAGCCGGGGGTGACCGCCGTGGTTGGACCAGCCAGCGGCTCCCGGTGGATAAGGCTTACTGAGGCAGGATCGTCGAGTGGGATCGCAATGACATCCATGAAATCGCCTGCAGCGATTCCGCCAGTGCACCCGCTCGCACTAGAATTGTTGCTATAGACGATCAAATCGTCTCCGTCAACGCCGGCTGCGGTGACTGTATGGGAACCGCAGGGCAGTTCAAGCGCGCCGAGAAGGAACGGGTTGGCCGGGTCTCCGATGTCCCAGACATGAACGCCTTCAAAGCCGGCAGGCACGGTGGTTCCTCCACAAGCGCGGTCTTCAGACCGCTTTGTGTTCCACGAGCGGACAAGGATGTCCTCCCAAACCACGATATCTCCCTGGTCGCCGTTGCATGTTGCTTCTGCGACCAGCTTGGGGTTACCCGGCGCGGCGATGTTGATGACTCGGAAGCCATCATAGGTGCCCTGGTATGCGAATTTCCCCTGAAAGGCGATGTCGCTGCTGATTATCCGCTGTCCATCTGGCACCTCGAAAGTCGCGGCGCGTAGATCGTGCCCCATCTCGTGCACGTTTTGGGTATGAGGATCTGCGTCGCCAGGGCTGGGTGGGTCGGCGCTGGCGATACTAACCAGAGTGAGCATACCTATCAAGACAAGGCTGAGAACGATAGTAGTTTTTTTCATGTGATTTACCTCATTTCTGTGCTAAGTAAATATTCGAACTGATTTAGTCAGGGCAAGTCGCCCGGTTTTTAGGCAGTGGAAATCTGAATTTCGCCCGTCTATCACCTCCTCACTTATCCGATAACATCATTGCCATCGCTGCATGGTTCTGATATAAAAGGGTGGGACCTCACGGTCCCACCCTTCTGATTTATAGCGTTTGTCTACGGGTTTGCGAAGATATATAGCCCAGAGTTGCGGTCGCTACCCAAAATGTAGGTGTTTCCGTTAGGGTGTTCGTGCAGGTACACGCCCCAGAAATTGGCCTGATCATCTGCCCAGTGCGCAATTTCGGTCAAGCTATCACCAGAGAAATCGACAACGCGCATCCCTTCCCTATACCAGGAGATATAGGCTCGCGTGCCATCATCCACCACCACGTTGTGCATAGTGCGGTCGCCGGGCCGCGGCGGGTTGGCAAACACGCCCTCGGTGGCGAACTGGTCCACCTCGACGATGTTGCCTGGATCAGTAACATCCAGCAGCCGCAGGTAGCCGTAGCCGTCGAAGATGCCCGCCGCCGCCATCGGCGCACCCTCGCTGCCTTTCATGATCTCGCCGGTTGAGTAGCCGACGAAGTAGCCGGGGATGGTGATAACATCGGCTGTGCCAGCTGACATGCTTATCAACCCATCTCCACGAGCGGCGTCATTGGCTACGATAAAGCCAGCATAGCCCAGCGCCTGGGCAGCGGCCGCTTTCTCCGAGAAGAAGCAGGTGCCGCGCTGGATCAAGGCCACCTCGCCGGGGTTGGCGGCACGGTCGAACTCACCGGTGGTGCAGCCCTGGCCGCCAGTCCAGTGCACGGAACCACCGAAGGTGCCGCCGGGCAGCGAGAAGGTGGGCGGGGTAAATCCGCCCTCTGCCACAGGATAGCTTACGCCGTCAAAGGTGAACGTAGCCAGCGCTCCAGCGGCAAAGTCCTCGTCACCCATCAGTACTCTAGTGCCGTCCGCATTGGGAACCGCCACGTGGCCGTCACCAGCAGGGAACTCGCCCGACAACGGATCGGGGTCGGCATAGGTGCTGTCTCCCAGGAAAACCGGGTTATGGGGGTCGCTTACGTCCAGCAGCACCAGGCCTGCGTCCCAGTAGGACAGGTAGGCGATGTCGTCCTGCACCCAGACGTCGTGCAGGAAGGTGCCCGCCGTCGCGCCAAACTCGGCGTCGATGTCATCCGGCCAGTCGAGCTGACCCGTCACGGCGATCTCTTTGGGGCTGTTGGGCTTGGTGATATCGACGATATGCACGTCCTGGATGTTGTCGTCATCGACCAGGATCATGTAGGCGTGGTCGCCCTGCTGCCAGATAAAGCTGTTGTGCACGCCGAAGTCCAGGTAGTTCTGCTTGAGCGCCCGCGGCTTGGTCGGGTTGGTCACGTCCCAGATGGACACGCCGCCCTGTCCAGGGATAGCCGCCACGCCGTTGGCCTGCAGCCGGGGCAGGAAGACCGAGCCACACGGCTCGTTGGAGGCCACCAGGATCTCGCCGTTGAAGTGTTTTGTCTCCAGGTGAGCCACCTTCACGTCGTTGTTGCGCGTGCCCGGCTTGGCCGGAATGAAGGCCACCTTGGACGGAGCCGCGGGGTCGGAAATGTCGACCACATGCACGCCGGTGAAGTCCAGCGAGCAGACAAGGTCATCGAAAGTGCCCAGGTAGGCATAGTTGCCATAGGCCCACACGTCGGTGACGTTCTCGCCCGGCAGATCGAGGTCTAAGTGCCCTACCACATCCAATTCAGGGGAACCTGACCCTCCGTGGTCAGCCAGTGCCAAACTTGGCACCAGCAGCGCCACCAATAATATACTGAAAATCGCGACGATTTTCCTTCGGGTTGGATTGCTTCTTTTCACTTTTTGCTCCTTGAGGTTGGGGGGTTAAGACAATACGGATAGACAACAATTGTCTAAAATTTATACCAAATATCATCGAAATTATCAAGTAATTGTCAGCGATTTTTCAGCAATATTAACCCCCGTCTAATTATTGTAATCCGAAAGTTATAGCAGGTGCATCAGGCCAAATTTCCCCACATATTTCCTTATCTCTGGGTGGGCAGGTGGGTCCAGGGATCTCCAACAACTCGCTGAGCGCAGCCCGCATGGCAATGCGGTCATCCCAGGCATACTCCGTCTCGCCAAAGCACATCGAAAAGACGATAAATCGCACTTACTCTGGGTAATAAATACAGGGCGGCTCTTTTTTGAGCCGCCCTGCAACAATTTATGAAATGTGCTGGCGCTTAATTACTTTGAGCCTTTTGAGCCAGCGCCATATTCCTTGAAGACGCGCAACCCACCGTTGCGGTCGGCGCCGTAGATCCAGGGCTCGCCGGGAACTTTGTAGACACCCCAGTAGTTCTCACCGCTTGCAGTGTAGCGGCCAACCTCGACCGGGTTATAGGGATCGGTGATGTCCAGGACCAGCATGCCGTCTGTGTACCAGGCGATGTAGGCCTTGACCTGGTTGCCCAGCGTCTCGACGATCACGTTGTGGCTGGAGTAGGTGCCGGCCGGGTCGCAGCTCGGGTCCACTGGGTTGGCACTGCACACCGTGTTGAATGTGGACGCCAATACCGGATTGCTCGGATCGGAATAATCCCAAACTCGGAATCCGCTCCAACCGTTGGGAACCACAGCACCAGTAACCGCTTCCCCGGACGCACCAATTACAAGATCTCCTGCAGAAGCGACACCAGCAATCTTCAGGCCTGTGGAGTGCCCTACAAATACACCAGGCAGACTCACTGCAGTACCGCCCATTGTGACAAGGGCGTCCCCGCGAGCTGCATCATTGAATACCACCACACCTGAATAGCCTGCTGCGGCTGCATTATTGATCTTGTCAGTGAATGCACAGACGCCGCGCTGGATCAAGGCAATTCCAGATCCCGCTGGAACTGGGTCGCCACCCGTGCACGCCAGTCCAACATAAGTTGTTGGTCCACTCATTTGCGAACCGGGAAGGCTGGCGATATCAACTGTGATGGCACCTTCAGATGCAGGATATTGACCGGCATTGGGACCAGTATTGATGGTAAATATCGTTGCAAAGGGCGCAAAATCTTCCTCGCCCTCGATGACGATGGTACCATCCTCGCTGGGCCAGGCCGAGTGGCTGTTGACCTCGCCGTCCTCGCTGGTCGGATCAATGGCAACGGAGACCAGTGTGGGATTGGTTGGATCGCTGATATCCAGCAGCACCAGCCCGGCATCCCAGTTGGACAGGTAGGCCTGGGTGCCGTCGGCGGTGATGGTGATGTCGTGCAGGAAGCGGTTCTGCGAGGCCCCGAAGCCGCCAAACAGCCAGGCATCGGCATCCAGGATCTTACCGAAGTCAGCCAATGTCGAGTAGTCCTCGAATGGCCATGGCGCTGGGTAATCAGACTTGCTTGCGTCAGTCTGCTCGGCGCCCCAGAAACCAACCAGCGACGGGTTTTCCGGGTCAGTGATATCGAATATCTGGAAGTTGCCAAACTCGGATTCGACCGTGGCTGCCACGTAGTCATTCGCTCCCTGTGTGAATAGGAACAGGTTGTGCACGCCGAAGTCCACGAAGCCAAAATCGTCCCGCAGGAAGGCGTTCACGTCATCGGTCTGGACGTGGGCCAAATGCGACGGGTTGGTTGGGTCGTCGACGTTGTAGATCTCGAAGCCGCCGGGGCCGCCAGCGCATGCCTCGTTGCTGTGGACCAGGATATCGCCGGAGTTCATCGCCGCGACTTTGACGTCGTTGGAGCGGCTGCCCGTCGGGGAGGGGATCACCCCAACAAAACTCACCTTGTTTTTATTGTGCACGTCCCAGATCCACACGCCGGCCTCTGGATCACCGCCGCAGGGGCTGTTGAATGTGCCGGTGTAGGCGTAGCCATTGTGGGCCCAGACGTCTGTGGTGGCGCCAGGGACGTCCCGCTCGCCGGTCCCGGCGACCGCCAGGTTCTTGGTGACTTTGGCCGACGGCCCGCTGCTGACGATGTCCGCTGTGGCAGCATCGTGCGCCATAAGCGCCGCGCTGGGGTCGCGCCGGGCGCCGTCGAGCATGGAGTGCTCGTGCTCGGCCCCGTCATCCTCAACATCCGGATGAGCCAGTGCAAGGCTCGGCACCAGCAATACTATCAATAAGATACTGAAAATCGCAACGATTTTCCTTCGGGTTGGATTGCTTCTTTTCACTGTTTGCTCCTTTAGATTGGGGGAATAAGACAATACGGATATACAACAATTGTCTAAATTTTTATACCAAATATCATCGAAATTATCAAGTAATTGTCAGCGTTTTTCAGCAACATTAACCCCCCTCTAAGAAATGCTATCCGAAGCTTACAACAGGCAGGGCAATTGCTTATGCCCTGAGGGGCATACCCCCACCAAAACACCCCATTTTCTCTCCTCAGTGGTGGGCAATCGCCCTAATGCGATTGCCCTATACAACAGGTGCATCAAGCCAAATTTTCACTCAAATTTGCTTATCTCTGGGTGGGCAGGTAAGGCATGCTGGGTCCGGGGATCGCCAGCAGCTCGCTGAGTGCGGCTCTCATGGCGATGCGGTCGTCCCACTTGTACTCCGTCTCGCCAAAGCACATCGATTGCTCGTGACCTTTACCCAGGGCGATTACGACATCCCCTGCTTTGGCTATGCGTAAAGCATGGCGGATCGCCTCTCCCCGGTCGGGCACGCGCCAAAATGTATGCCCTTCCACACCGCCCCGCCCCGCTGCGCCGGCTGCCATCTCCGCCAGAATTTTGTCCAATGATTCGGTGCGCGGGTCTTCCGCCGTCAGGATAGTTAGATCTGCCAGCTCAACCGAGATTTCCGCCATCATGCGCCGTTTCATGCGGTCGCGCAGCCCTGCGGAACCGAACACGGCGATCACACGCCCCCTTCTGCCAACCATTTTCCTGGCAGCGGATAAGGCTACCTTCAGTGCATTGGGCGTATGGGCAAAATCCACGATCGCCAGGAAGTCCTGTCCCAGGTCGATGCGTTCCATGCGCCCGGATATACCGGTAAAATTCGCAATTGCTGCCTGGGCAGCCTGCGGGTCCAATCCCAGCCCAGACACCGTAGCGCCAATCGCCGCCAGGCAATTGGAGACATTGTATTCGCCCAACAGCGGGCTGGAGACTGCCAGGCGCATCCCCGCGCCCTTAGCGACGAAGCGCAATCCATCGGCGCGCTCCTCGATTTCAACCCCCCTCAAATCAGCCTGCGGGTGCATACCGTAGGATATGCGTTGCTGGACAAGCTGCGCCAGGTAATCATGAGAAGAATCATCCCGGTTGAGCACTGCCAGGCGGTAATTCCCCTGGGCTTTGCTGGGGGTATCCGCCAGGGATGCAATCAGGCGCCCTTTCGCCTCCCGGTACGCTTCGTACGTGCCGTGATAATCCAGGTGCTCGTGGGTGATATTGGTAACCACGCCCAGGTCGAAATCGCAGGCAGTCACGCGCCCCTGGGCCAGCCCATGCGAGGTGGCCTCCAAGACGACGTGCGTGATACCCGCCTCCACCATTTGGGCCAGGTAATTTTGCACATCGGGTGCTTCGGGGGTGGTGACGTGGAATCCCGTATCCAGCTCCTGATCTCCAACGACGGCATTGACCGTAGAGATCATCCCCGCCCGGAGGCCTGCATCCAGCATGATGCGGTAGATCAAATTCGTCGTGGTGGTCTTGCCATCCGTGCCGGTCACGCCGATAACCGTCAAGCGACGGGCCGGCAAGTCATAAAACGCCGCCGCCAGGCAGGCAAGCGCTTCACGGCTATGCGCAACTTGCAGGTAGGGGACCGCAAGTCCTCCCATCGGCTTCTCCCCCACGATGACGACCGCCCCGCGCTGCACTGCCTCCGGGATATAACCATGACCGTCGGTGCTGCCCCCTGCCAGTGCGACAAAGACATTACCCGGCCGCACCTGCCGTGAATCCAGGGCAATGCCCGTCACCATAGCTGGCAAAGGTTGCGCTTTGAGGGCCGCCTTGCCCAGCTCAGGGGGCAGATTCTGGACCAAATGATTCCACGCAACGGTGCGACCCATGGGTTTATTTTAACTGCCAAGGCGCAAAGCACGCCGAGGATGGCCAACCTCCATCGCGTCCTTTGCGCCTTGGCGGCTTTTCTAAGAATAAACTAGCGTAAACTCTGGCGGAGGGTCTCTAGCTGACCGCTCACTGAGCCATCCAGAACCTTATCGCCCACGCGCACCACCAGGCCACCCAAAATGCTCGGGTCGACGCGGAAGGTCACCGTGGACTGGGAACCGATCTTGCTCAAGACATCAGATTTCACCGCTTCCTGCTCGGCAGGAGTGAGCGGCAGGGCGCTGGTAATCTCGGCAGACGAGCCGCTTATGCCCTCGCCTTCCAATACCACCACCTTCCCGGTGCGCACTCCCGAGAAGAACTCCTCGATCAGGACGCGCTGCCGGCTCTCATCCAAAGCATCGCCAATCAGCCTCTGGGCAGCAGCCATCGCCAGAGCGGCGATTTGCCCGCGCACATCGGCCAGTATGCGGTCGCGTTCCAATGCGGCTTCCGCCAGAGCGGCTTCACGGGCTTTGGCTGCGTCGGCATCCGCGCGCGCCTGCACCTCCCGTGCGGCAGCTTCAGCCCGCTCTGTCGCCTCTCGCACCTTCTGGTTGGCTTCAGTCTGAGCTTTTGCAACAATTTCGCGCGCTTCGACCTCGGCATTGGCTCGCGCTTCGGCAGCCACGCGGGCATCTTCCAGACCTTGAGCGATTGTCTCGCGGCGGCGCTCCAGTATGTTAACGATCGGGTCGACCACCCACGCTCGCAGGACGATAAAAATAATCAAGAAGTTAAAAACCTGAACTAACAGGTATCCCAGGTTAAGACCTAATGCTACCAAGGCTTATCTCCTTTCACAGCTTGGATTTAGCCAACAAATAAGATCAACAGGGCGACTACCAGGCAGTAAATAGCTACGGCCTCGGCGAAGGCAATCCCCAAGATCATGTTAGTCTGGACATTTGCAGATGCGTCCGGGTTGCGGGCGATGCCCTGCACGGCGCCATTCACCAGCACGCCGATACCCAACCCTGCACCTATTGTTCCAATCATTGCCAAACCTGCTCCGATGAGTTTTGCAGCTGCAACTTCCATTGTTAATCGATCCTCCTTGAAACTTTAGATAAAGTATTGACTATTTAATGACCTTGCTCATCACCATGATCGCCATGCCCGGCGGTCGCCTGGGCCATGAACACCATGGTGAGCATACCAAACACAAAGGCCTGAATCAGGCCTACGAAAAACTCCAGCATCAAAAAGAGAGACTGGGCGAATACAGGCACCAGCGTGCCGATCACAAACAGCAGCACCGAGCCAGCGAAGATATTTCCAAAAAGACGGAAGGAGAACGAAAGGATTTTTGAGATTTCCGAGACCAGCTCCAGCAGACCGACGCCAAAGTCGATCACCCCGAAAACCGGCCGCGAGAACAGCCCGCCGACATTAATAAA
>DATCYX010000491.1:0-15367 GCA_036526235.1 Anaerolineales bacterium
CCAGCCGGTAATCACTTAATATCTCCTGTGGGCTAAGCCCGAGGTCAGGCGCCTCCTCACTTGTCTCAAGCGCTGACTCGATCGTCATCGCAATACCTCCTAAAAACCTTTCCCCATCTAAACCAAACCCGCACAGCCAACGATTGGGTGATTAAGATTATATCTCCCTTTTTGGGCTTGTTCGGTGAGTGTTTTATAAATTTGCTGTAGCCTTGTCCTTAGTAAGAAGCCGCCAGTTGCACAAAGTAATAATTAAACACAAAGGACACGAAGGAGGTGCAAAGGGTAAAGAGTTTTTAATTTGTACCCTTGGTGTTACGAATAGCCGCCCCGAATATCTCGAGGGAACAATCTCCCCCTTGTGTGAAATTCGCTTATCGCAGGTCACATGATGTGCTTCGCATGTAGTTCATGCTACTTGACACCTCCCGCGTCCGGTATCCGCCCGGCTGCTGCAGGGCGGCGCTGAGCCCCCGGTCTGGATCAGCTCCAACATCCCCGGCGGGGACGAGCACAACCTGCGGCTGGCGGAGAAGTACCCTTCTCGGCTGAAGGCGTTTTAAGAGATCGTCATGGGCTGGATTACTGTGGAATCGATTGCAGTGGGTGTGTCTGTAGATACATGGCAAGATGCCGTGCGTGCAGCCGGCCATTTGCTGGTAAGGGTGCGGGCTGCCGAGGCGCGCTACATCGATGCCATGCTGCGCACTGTGGAAGAATTGGGCCCTTACGTGGTACTAGCCCCCGGTTTGGCGCTACCACACGCCCGCCCGGAAGACGGTGCCCTCACTGTGGGCTTCTCTGCAGTCACTCTGGCTGCTCCAGTGGAGTTCGGCAACCCCGACAACGACCCGGTGCGCCTGGTGATCGCTTTCTGTGCCCCCGATTCAACCTCCCACCTGCAATCACTATCTCAGCTTGCGCGCGTGCTGGAGAAACCCGGCTTCATCGAGCAGGCTGCTTCGGCACAAGATGAGGTTGAATTAGCAACAATCTTGAATGGCGAGAGCCTGTCTCAAGGCTAAGACTGGGGTAAATCCCCCGTGTCGATCGCCATCGCTACGATCTCGGCCACGTCCAGCACTTCGATCTGGCTGTCAGCGTCTTTACGGGCATCGTTGAGCATGACCATGCAGAAGGGGCAGCCCACGGCGAGCACATCTACGCCGCTTTCTTGAGCTTCTTTGAACCGGCGCTGATTGACGCGCTCGGCCCCGTGTTCCTCCTCCTTCCACATCTGCGCGCCCCCCGCACCGCAGCAGAAGGACTTTTTGCCAGTGTTTGCCAGCTCAGCCAAATTGGCGTTTGCTTGTTCCAGCACTAAGCGTGGCTCCTCGATGATATCGTTTTGGCGACCTAGATAACAGGGATCGTGAAAGGCGATTGTGGATTTCTGACTGCCTCTTGTGGAGCTTTGCATATCGCCCACCGATTGGCTGCTACCGACAGATTCCTTCAGCTTTAGCTTCCCCGCCCCCACCAGCTCATTGATCAACTGGGTATGGTGTATCACCTGGTAGTTGCCCCCAAATGCCGGATACTCGTTCTTCAAGGTGTGCAAGCAATGCGGGCAGGTAGTGACGATGCGCTTCGGTTTAACCTCATTGAGCATTTCCACATTTGCCAGTGCCATCTCATTGAAAAGAAACTCGTTACCAGCCCGCCGAGCTGAATCGCCGGTGCACTGCTCCATTTCACCTAGCACGGCGTAGCTCACGTCCGCAGCATTTAATACCTCAGCAAAGGCGCGAGCTGTCTTCTGGGCGCGCGCGTCAGTCGCCGGTGCACAACCTACCCACCACAAAACATCGGGCTCGGGTAGCGCGTCAATGGTGGAAACTTCCAGCCCCTCGGCCCATTTCATGCGCTCTGGAGGCGGAACATTCCACGGATTCATGGTGCGCTCCATACCACGAAAGGCAGTCTGCAGCTGCTCCGGAAAGTCGTTTTCCATCAAAACCAGTGCTCGGCGGATATCCAAAATATCGCGCATGGGCTCGTTACCCACCGGACAAATGTCTATGCAGGCTCCGCAAGCCGTGCATGCCCAAACTGCTTCGGCTGGGATAGCAAACTCCAGCAGAGTCTTCTCGCTCGGCTCGCCTTTAGCCATCCGTTCGCCTTCGTAGTTCAGAAAGTAGCGCTTGTTGATCTCCAGCGCAGCTGGGGAGAGCACCTTGCCTGTGTTGTAGGCCGGGCAGACCTCCTGGCAGCGGTAGCACATTATGCAGGCATAGGCATCCATAATCTGCTCCCAACCCAGGTCTTCCAGGCGGGTGGCTCCAAATTGCTCGATGCTTTCGTCGTCAAAGTCCAAACGACCAAGCTCCCCAATGGAGAGGCGTTCAGGCTTAAGCAGGAAGTTGATGGGGGCAAAAAATAAGTGGATGTGCTTGGAGTACAGGAAATAGGGAATAAATGCCAGGATTGTGCCCAAAGCAAGCCAGAAAGCGGCGTGTTCGCCGAAGGTTAAAGCCGCATCGCTCCACCCAGCCCACAGCTTGGCTACAAGGCTGGCAAAGGGTTGCCAGGCATCATGTCCCGTGGCAGCGATATACACGGATTGGCCGAAGAAGCGCGACCCCACATGCACCAAAATGAATCCACCGACGATTGCCGAATCCCGTCGGATGCCAGCGCGCGCTTTAGGGTGCAGCAGCACATCCTGGCGGGCGCTTAAGGTCGCGGGCTTCATGCCGAATCGGCGGATGATCAGGGCAAGCATACCAACCAGGGCCCCTACGCTGAGTAGGTCCGCCCCCAAGCGGTACAGGTCTCCAAGCACACCTGGGATGGCGAAGCCCTCGATATAACCAGCCAGAACATCGAACAAATTGACCAGCAGATAATAGATAAATCCCCAAGCTACCAAGCCATGGAATAAGCTGGGCCAAAAACGGAGGCGAAAGACCGGCTGCAAGGCGATGGTTTTGACCAGCACGCCGATCAGGCGTTTTTGAGCTATGAGCCAATCCACTTCTCCCTGCCCGCGTCGGATGGTGCGAATGATGCGGTCTGCAACTCGATATGCTGCGATGAGCGAGGCCAGTATGGCGATGACAAACAGGATTTTTTCGGCGAGTGTGAGCATGATGCCTCCGCTTTCTCGGTGTCGGGAGTAGGCGTATTTTACTCTAATCCGTCCATATACTCCAATGCTGCCAGAATTGCAGGGTCAGTGTCTGAAACGATTTCATCCCAATTAGTGGCTACAGTCAGGTCGGGGATAATGCCGGTCTCTTCCCAATCCTGATCGGGGTTGTTTCGAGGGCGGAATTTCTCTTGGGCAAGCCAGGCGCGTGAGCCGTCTTCGAAGTTATAACCCCAAAGTAGCTCAACATTACCCTGTGTCAGCTCCCCAATGACATAGGCTCGTCCATTGTCCTTCAACACCCCTGAGAATATCTCTCCGAAGCTCACCGTGTCTGGTCCTACCAGCACGACCAGGGGCACTTCATACGAACCATTGATTTCAGTTCCAATCACGTTAAAGGCGCGCCTGGATTGGTCCCGGCGATAGAAATATCCTAATGTCCCTTTCGTAAAGAAACCCAAAACGGCTCGGGCGACGTTATCTGCACCACCAGCGTTGACACGGTTATCCAGGATCAAGCCATCCAGACGGCCTTGGGCAGTCAGCGCTTTCAGCGCTTTCTCGACCTGGTTATCTATCGTCTCATCCGAAAAGGTAACGAGCAGAATATAGCCAACGCGTTTGCCTTGTGGAGTGGTAAATACGGCATAAGGCACCGGCACTGAGCCGGTCACGCGCCGCCGGGTAAGGCTGACCTGGCGCGGAGCTTCCCCTGGGGTTTGTACAGTCAATTCGAGGCTTGTGTTTTCAGGACCGCGCAGCAGGTTTCGCCGCATCCCGGTCTCGTCAATAAGCGGCTCACCATCCACAGCCAAAATGCTGTCGTGGGATTTCAGGCCGGCTTCTTCTGCGGGGCTGTTGGGAAACACGATCAAAATGACAGCCCGCTTGCGCTCTGGAACCACATTGGTAAGCACCCCGATGCCCACATAGTCGTTGGCACCAGAAAATTCAGCATCTTCCTCAATTGCCTCCTCAGGGCGCAAGAAAACCGAGTGCTCATCGTTCAGGCTGGCAATCATCTCCTCCATCGCATTGTAAAAATCATGGGCGCTCATGCCAGCCTTAATGTGTTGACGGTATTTTTCTCCCACTGCCTCCCAATCCTGGCCATTGTAATCAGGGTACAGGTAATCGGTCAGAACGGCGTGCCAGAGCTCCTCAAAAACCTTGAGTTGGAGAGCCGAGGGGCTTGGGACAATGGTTGCAGTAGCTGTAAGGGTTGGTGTAGGTGTTTCGGTGGGGGTAGCGGTTCTAGTCGGAAGGGGTGTCTCAGTAGAGGTTGGTGTGGGAGAGACCGGCTTGGGCAGGTTTTTGCTGGTATGCAATAGCGAGGTGGTCGCGGTGGGCTGCACCAAACCGGTGACAGCCTGGCAAGCCAGCAAAACTAGCACAAAAGGGAGAATCCAAACAGCATGCGAGCGTGGTTTCATGTGCAGCAGCGGTCACGAACCAGAGAAATGGTGCTTACGTTGCAGCCAGGAAGCAGACAATTGTCAATAAAAGCCGGGATGCAGCCTTATGCGCCACCAGCAGTATAAACCGATGGATCAATTGGTGTCTTACCCGAAGGGTCCCAAACGTACACCCAATCGCCGATGTTTGCCCAATTGAAGATCCAGCGAGAATCACCTACTGATAGGTTGACACAGCCGTGTGATTGAGGGAAACCCAGGTTGGCGCGCCAATATGCACCGTGCAGGGCGCGCGCTTGGTCAAAATACATCGTCCAAGGGACATCTTCGAGATAATATGCGTCAGAGCGGTCACGCTCAAAGGCCCCGCGCATGGGTGTTGTATCCAGTTTATCGTAGATTTGAAACAGGCCCGGGCGCGTCCAGAAGGGGTCCAGGCCGCTGGCGATCAGTGTAGCGAAGACCAATTGGCGTTGCTCATATATGGCCAGGGTTTGCTCAAACAGGTTGATTTCGATCCAGCGGTCACCAGTCACACCTTGGGGCGGAGTAGGGTTAGGCACAACACGAGCCACCACGTTCTGGTGCAGCCATTCATCCGGCCCAACCATGTACCACTCTTCCTCATTGACGACCTCTGTGGAGTACACCGGGACGATCTCATGATTGTTGAGTGTATGGCCAGTGTAATCCTGATTCTGCCAGCCAGGTGTGCGCTTGGTCTCAACCGGTCCCTGGCTGAGGTAGGATAGAACCCAACCAAATGAATGGTTAGGCGTGTGGTTGAATGTAAGCCCTTGGAATAGGGGCACCGCACCAAGGCGGACAATATCATTGGCTGTCATCCAGGCATCTTGGTCGATCATATAAAAGCGCTTGCCATCCACTACCACATCTTCAGTATAGGAGATATAACTAAATACGGCATCAATCTGCCTGGTAGCTTCTTTTTTATTGCCCTTCAGAGCATCCTCTAGGGAACCATATACCGGCGCGTTTGTTTTATTGACTTGACCATAACGCGTATTGACGTTGGTCAAGGAAAAATCCGGACGTTTATATGTGAGCGGGGCAGCAGTAAAGGTGAAGTTTTTCTCGGCTAGGTGAGTCAGATACGCCGAGGGACCAAGAGGGGTGCAATCGCTGGCGACTTGCAGGTAGACGTCCGGCAGGCAGAGCACACCAGGATCATCACCTGCCGCCAGGGCAGGTCGATATGAAATAAGGGCAGCAAGCAAGATCAAGCCCAGCGCCCAACGATGAGATCGCCGCGCGCCAATTTTTCCGAATAAACCGAGAATACTATACATATAAAGCACCTAATATTGAAAGAAAAAGCGTAACACTAATATAACTATTGAGGTTGAAGAAGGCCATATCCACCCGGCTGAGGTCATCCGGATGGACCAGGGTGTGTTCCCAGGTCAGCAGTCCAGCCACCAAGAGCAGACCAATCCAATACGGCCAGCCGAGTCCCATCAAAACTCCCAGGATTGCCAAGAGCCCAACGGTGAGAATATGACTGACTGTAGACAGGCGTAAGGCGGTGGGGATGCCAAAACGGGCAGGGACTGAATGCAGGCCATCTTGCTGGTCATAGGGCACGTCCTGGCAGGCATAGATGAGATCGAAGCCGCCAATCCACAGCGTGACCACACCGAGCATAATCCAGGCGGGTAGATCGGCCTGGGTGAATAGCGAACCGCGCACCGCCGCCCAGGCTCCCATTGGAGCTAAGCCGTCCGTGAAACCAACAATGTAGTGGGAAAGCCATGTGAAGCGCTTGGTGAATGAGTACCCGAACAGGAATAGAAACGCGCCGGGCAATAACTTGAACGGTAGCGGGCCTAGTTGCCAGGCTGCCAGGGTGAAAACAGCCGCTGCGACAAAAGTCCCACCCCAGGCAACGCGTGTAGATATCATGCCGGTGACCAGGGGGCGTTTGGCTGTGCGCGGGTTGTGGGCGTCGATCCAGCGGTCGGCGATGCGGTTGAAACCCATCGCCACCGTGCGCGCTGCAGCCATCGCAATCGTGATCCAAATAAATTCCTTCCACCCGGGCCAGCCTCTGGCAGCCAGCAGCATACCCAGGTAGGCGAACGGCAGCGCAAAGACAGTGTGCTCGAATTTGATGAGCTCGAGGAAATCTCGTACAGATTTCATGGGATGCTATTATAGCGTAGAACGGAAAATTGGGTGATCGCGGCGTTGTAGCTGCCTGTTCACCCAATTCTTCGGGTTCCTTTCCGTTGGAGTCAAATATTACGGATGCAAGACTACCTGGCAGGTTAGCTCATCGGTGGAGGAGTTTTTAATACAGACACGCAGGTAAAGCGTGTTCTTGAACTCTTTGGGGATACGGAAGGTCTCTTTGGAGGTCGAGTTCTTCTTGAGCTTTATCCTGCCCAGTTTTTGCCATCCGCCAATGCCGATCGTGGCATCACGCATGCGCACAATAAAAACGGCTTTTTTATCCGACAAACCCGATAGCGTAAGTGTCACTATTGTATGAGTGGCACTGACCCTCAATCTTAGTTTGGGGTTGGCTAGTTCTTCGTCGTCATCAGCATTGTACGGGATGCAGAGCTTCTGCCCTACTTTGAGGTTATATGGTTCTTCCAGATCGTTCGCCTCAGCGATCTCCCGCCATTTGATCTTATACAATTTCGCGATCTTGGTTTTCGTATCACCTGACTTGACAGTATAGTACGTGTCGCAAGTGGCAGCTTGGGCTGCATTCGGGAACGCCCCCAACACCATAGCGAGTATGATCAGGATCGCGAACGTATGCCTAAGGAACGATGATTGATGGATCCTCATTTATTACTCCTTTCTTTGATCCCGGACCTCCTGTGGAGATTATACACTAAATCAGCTTGTGAACAGCCACGGGCAGAGGCGCTTCTCAAGCCAGTCCACGCTGAAATACAGTCCCAATCCCAGCAGGCTCATCGCTACAATCCCTGCGTACATAGCGGGGTAGTTTAACAGCGTGCTGCCATTCAGATAAATATAATAACCCAGGCCTTTTTGGGTGGCGTACAACTCAGCCACATAAAGCACAGCCACTGCTGTGCCTACCGACTGTCGTAAAGCCGTCAATATCGCCGGAAGGCTCGCCGGCAGATAGACAAAGCGAAATAAAGCCCGCCGCCCTGCTCCCAGGCTGCGCACGCTCTGAATTAATTCTGGTCTCAGGGCAGCCGCCTGGTCACGTACCAACACCAATACCTGGAAAAATAAAATTAAAAAAATAATCACGATCTTGGGAGAATCGCCCAGGCCGAGGAAAAGGAGGACAATAGGCACGAAGACTACCTTCGGCACAGGGTAGACCAGGTAAATGAGCGGAGAGAAAAAGCTGTTCAGCTTCTTTGACTGGCCTAAGACCAGTCCTGCAGGAGCCGCCAGCGCAATTGCGAGCAGCGTACTGGCAATCACCCGCCAAAGGCTCGCCCGGAAATGGACCAGCAGGTCGCTGCGCAGCTCATCAACGAAGGTTTGCGTCACGACCCACGGCGTGGGCAAGATTGGCCGGTTCACTGCCATGGCAACCAGCTGCCAGAGAAAGATTAGTGCAGCGACAGCAAAGAGAAGGTCTCTTTTCTTCATTACAGGTTTACCTCTCTCAGGTTGGTGTCTCCATAAGAGAGCGCAAGTGCTTGCACATTTCCAGGTATTGTGCAGTCTCTCGAAAGTTTGATTGGGTTGCACCAGGGTTTTCCACCACTTGAGCTTCTCGATTGGGAGGGGTGCCGAGGAGCAGGATTTTACGCCCCATGATGGCTGCTTCTTCGATAGCGTGGGTGACGATCACCAGGGTCAAATTTTGCTCGGATTGCAATTCAAGGGTCAGATTTTGCAAACTTTCGCGTGTGGGGGCATCCAGTGAGGAGAAAGGCTCGTCCATCAGGAGCAGGTCTGGCTTGAGCGCCAGGGTGCGAGCGATGGCTGTGCGCTGGCGCTGACCACCTGAGATTTGAGCGGGGTACTTATTGGTCACAGAGCTGAGACCCAGTCTCTCCAACCAGGGCGCAACGTCAACTTCTGCTGAGAAATCGTCCGGGGCATGCTTCCCGTCGGGTCCATAAAAGCTGCGCACCTGCAATCCCAGCTCGGCATTTTGCCTGACGGTTGCCCAGGGCAGCAGCCCGTAATCTTGCAGGATCAGACCAGTGTGCGGCCTGGGTCGCACCAGCGGTTGCCCATCGATCATCACCTGACCAGAGGTCGGGAATCGCAGCCCGACCAACAAATAGAGCAAGGTGGTCTTACCGCAACCGGAAGGACCAAGCACTGCCCACGCCTCGCCCCGCTCGGCCTTCCAGTCATAGTCCTGGAAGATAGGGGGGCCTTGCTGATAGGCGTAGGTTACAGACCTCAGCTCGATCATGCTTCATTTATAAGGTAGGCAGCAGGATGAGGGTCATGACCATGACCCTCATCCTGCATCTTTTAAGGCAGAAAAGATGGGTTTACAGAATCGGTATAGGAAACATCCTTATCCATTAAACCCTTGCTTTTCATCCAGGTCAGCACATCGTCCCACTGATCCTGCGATGGAACCGAGGCTGGTGGGAAAGGAGGGAATTTGTAACTACCGAGCAGGGGCGCGGGGATAAGCTTTTGCTCGGTTAGCACGTTTTCATACTTTGTCGGATCGGCGTTAATCAGCGCAGTGGCTTCTTCGATGGCTGCCAGGAAAGCCTTGATCGCCTCCGGGTGCTCATCGATGACCGGCTTGCGGAAGGAGATGGTGCTGTAGCCATATTCTGGGTGCCTCGTGTCATCTGTGACCAGCACAGCGCCCTGCTGCAAAGCGAGGGATGAGAAAGGATCGGGGAGCGTGGCAGCTTTCAGCTCGCCGGTTCCGAGCAGGTTCATGCGCACATCGATTTTTGGAACAGCGACGATTTTGATGTCTTCAGGCGCCAGGCCTTCTGCCTCCAGCAAGCGATCGGTAATGTATTCGATGACAGTTCCCTGAGATATGCCGATCTCTACACCCTTTAAGCCTTGCACATCGGTGATGCCGCTCTGCTGTGCGGCCAGGACGGAGTACTGGGATGAGGTGGGAGTAGCTGTGCGGGCAAAGCGCACTATCTGGATTTGAATCTGGTCTTTATTGTAGAGAAGAGTCGAGACGACCTCGTTGATCATGCCATCTGCCTGACCGGCGGTGATGATCTGGTCGCGCTCGGCAGCGGATGCAGCTGGGATAAATTCTACCGTTATACCTTTTGCATCAAACAAGCCTTCTTGCTGCGCCACATACATGGGCAGTGTATCCAGGATACGTAATACCGCAATTTTCAGAGTCACTGGCTCAGCAGGGGCAGCAGCCGGTGCACAGGCGCTTAATAGCATGCTGAGCAGGATGACAAAAATGACGAGCTTGGTACTGAAATATCTCATCGATCAAATTTCTCCTTTGATTGATAGGTGTGTAACCAGAAAATGGGTATGCGAGAAGAAATCCACCATCTTCGTATTGAACGGTAGTTACCGGTCCAATTTGAGTTTACTCCAAATCTCATCGACGCGCGCCTTAACTTCCGGCGACATTTGCACAACTTCTGGCCAGTCGCGCGAATAGCCTTCTTCAAGTTGCTTGGCGGTGGCATCGATGCCAATTTTGCCGCCGAACGAATGCTGGTAAGACGCGTGGTCTAAGTGATCCACAGGACCTTCGGCGATGATTATATTATGTGACCAATCCACGTTACCCAAGACCTGCCAGGAAACTTGTGAGAGGTTCTGTACATCCACCCACTCATCTACCACGACTATGGCTTTCGAGAGAGACATCAGCGCTAGACCCCATAGACCAAAGATCACTTTGCGGGCGTGACCGGGGTAGCGTTTCTTGATCGATACCAGCACCAGGTTGTGAAAAACTCCTTCGGCGGGCATATTGACATCCACGATCTCTGGCAAAAACAGGCGCATCAGCGGCAGGAAAAGGCGCTCTGTGGCCTTGCCCATCCACAAATCCTCCATCGGTGGGATGCCCACAATCGTAGCCGGGTAAATTGGGTCCTTGCGATGGGTGATAGCGGTTACGTGGAATACCGGGAATGGCTCCACCGGGGTGTAGTAACCGGTGTGATCACCGAAGGGTCCCTCTGGAAGGTGTTCGTTTGGGTCCACGTAGCCTTCGATAACAATTTCGGCCTGGGCAGGCACCTCGAGCGGTTGAGTTATACAGTCCACAAAGGGAACCGGTGCGCCCTGCAAATATCCTGCCAGCAGGTATTCGTCCATATCGGGAGGCAAGGGGGCTGAGGCACACCACATGGAGGCCGGGTCTCCTCCCAGCACGATGGCTGCCGGGATATGCTGCGCAGGTGTGTACCCTGCCTGGAGGGCTTTGCGTTCATGTTCTGCTCCGCCTTTATGACGCTGCCAGTGCATCATTAAAGTGCGGGAATCAACCACCTGCAGCCGGTACATACCCACGTTGCGAGCACCTGTCTGTGGGTCGCGGGTGATCACTTGTGGAAGGGTTATGAAGCGACCTCCGTCCTTGGGCCAGCATTGTAAAATCGGCAGTTTGTCCAGCGAGGCGTCCTCAATGTGAACCACCTCTTGGACCGGTGCGCGGCGCACCTTTTTAGGCCCCGGGCCAATAGATTTGAATACACTCCACAGGTCGCGTCCCCGGCTAACCATCTCATTGAACCCGCGCGGCAGGCGCGGATCAACGATCTTTGCCAAGTTATGATTCAGATCTTCGAGTTGATCCACACCCAGTGCCCATGCCATGCGCTCTGCCGATCCAAAGGCATTGATCAGCACGGGCATGTCGAACCCGGAAGGATTTTCAAAGAGCAGTGCCTTGTTATAATCGGGCGAACCTTTAGAGACACGGTCAGTAATTTCGGTTACTTCCAATATGGGAGATACAGGAACTTTAATGCGGGTGAGTTGGCCGCGATGTTCTAATAGCTTGATAAACTCGCGCAAGTTTTTGAATGGCATACCTTACACTCCGGTTGGGAAACCGGCTTATTATAGCATGATTGGCTTGACACGCAGCCACCCGTGTGCTAAATTAGCTTTGTTTACTTTCGCAAATTCGTAATTCAATTTGCTTAGCTGGCTTTCAGTGTCCCTATAGGAGTATTTATATTGACCAAATCACGCTCCCAATTGATGGTGGAACGCCTGCGCGATCTGCAGGCTTCTTCGCCAGACATCGAGGCTTCAGCAGTGGTCAGCGTTGATGGTCTGAGCATTGCCTCTGCTTTACCCCAAGGGGTGGAGGAAGACCGGGTTTCAGCGATGTCGGCCGCGATGCTATCCCTCGGAGAGCGTATCGCCTCAGAATTGGGGCGCGGCACGTTGGATCAGGTATACATCAAGGGGGAAAAAGGCTACGTAATCTTAATGTCCGTTGGCGAAGAAGCGGTGCTCACCGCTCTGGCGCGCGAGCAAGCCAAGCTTGGGCTTATATTCTTGGACATGCGCCGCGCCACGGAAGACCTTGCCAAACTGATATAATCGGCGGCACTATGGATCCCATCCCAAAGAGTGGCTACTACTACGCCAATAAATTCGCCCTGATCACCCTTAAGGCTTTAGAAGATGTTATGGGTAAGAACGGCGTCAACGCTGTGTTGAATCTCGGTCACTTACCCGATTTGATTGATAACTACCCGCCTGATAACCTGGAGCGCGGGTTTGATTTTGCCGACTTCACTGCGATTAATCAAGCTCTGGAGGAGCTGTACGGCTCGCGAGGCGGGCGGGGCTTGGCCCTGCGCGTCGGCCGGGCTACATTTGCCGATGCCTTGCGAAATTTCGGCGCCCTGGCTGGGGTAGGTGATCTGGCTTTTAAGGTCTTGCCGCTTCAAATTAAGCTGCGCATCGGATTGCCAGCCATGGCCCGCATATTCAGCCAGATTACGGATCAATACTCCACAGTGGAAGAGCGAGAGAGCGACTTCATTTATACCATTCACCGCTGCCCGCAGTGTTGGGAAAGATCTGATCTAGATAAACCGGTCTGCTTTATTGGCGCTGGCCTGTTACAAGAGAGTTTGAAGTGGGTTTCTGGGGGTAATGAATTTCGTGTGAACGAATCCAAGTGCATGGCCATGGGCGAAAAAGTCTGCGAGTACACCATTCAGAAGGCACCGATTGGGTAATCTATCAAAGGTGAGATAATTACTGTGCAAGTCCATCTCGTTATACCTACATATAACGAAGCGGAGAACCTGCCGAAATTGGTCTCCGCTTTATTTAGTCTACCTATTGAGGGGTTAAAAATACTGGTTGTGGACGATAACAGCCCGGATGGGACTGGAGATGTGGCCGAGAACCTGTCTGTATCACATCCCGGCAGGCTTGCAGTGCTCCACCGGCCCAAGAAGATGGGTCTTGGGACTGCCTATATCTCCGGATTTCAACAGGTATTGCAGGATGGTGCAGATGCAGTAGGTCAGATGGACGCTGACTTCTCACATCCCCCCGAGCTTTTGCCGGTGCTGTTGACCGCACTGCAGAGTTGTGATGTTGCCATGGGCTCGCGTTACGTCTCCGGTGGGTCAGTGGACAGCAACTGGCCCCTATGGCGCAAGGGGCTTTCGGCTTTCGGGAATTTTTACGCCCGAACTATCTTAGAGCTGCCTGTTCGAGATATCACGGGGGGATTTCGCCTGTGGCGCAGAGAGACCCTGCTAGGGATGCCCATTAGCGAAATGCGGGCTAATGGATATGCATTTCAGGTGGAATTGACCTATGTCGCTCATCGAATGGGGTATTCAATGAAAGAAGTGCCCTTTTATTTTGCAGACAGGAAATGGGGGCATTCAAAAATGTCGTTGAAAATCCAGCGAGAGGCAGCCATCCGGGTCTGGCAATTGATTTACGAATATCGCAATCTGAATGCTGTACGCTGAAACGCGCGCAAACGTCCGCCACCTATCCGCGGATGTATTTTGGTTTGGTGTGCTCGCGGGTAGCACAATGGCTTTCTTGGCAATATTTGCTGCCCGCCAAGGCGCAACTGGCTTTGAGATAAGCCTCTTGACCGCCGGTCCCGCTGTGATAAACCTGTTTTTTTCTCTTCAAGCCGGGCGCTGGCTAGAAGGAAAACCACTAATCCGCATTACATATATCGCCTCATTGCTTACCCGATTGGGGTACCTAGTCTTGATTCCCCTACCTTGGTTCCTGGCAGCCCGCCAACAGGTGGAGGCGGTCATCTGGCTAACTGTGCTAATCTCCCTACCAGGTACCCTATTCGCCATTGCCTTCAATGCCATGTTTGCCGATATTGTCCCGCCGGATATGCGCGGCCAGGTGGTAGGCCGGCGTAATGCCCTGCTGGCATTGAGCACAACCCTCGCCTCTCTGCTGTGCGGTGTAGTGCTAGACTGGATTGCTTTTCCGCTAAATTACCAGTTAGTTTTCGGACTTGGAGCACTTGGCGCCATGATGAGCACCTATCACTTGTCCAGGTTGCGCCTTCCTCCCGAGCCACCCGTGCGTGTGGGCAAATTGATACAAGATCTGGCCCGTCCGGGAATATTGCGATTTCCTGATGGCTTGCGTTCGTCAGTTGGATTGCGCTTCCTCACCCGCGCTGGCGACAAACCTCTGCTCCAAATGGACATATTGCGCACTCCGTTTGGCCTTTTGATTGCAGGTTATTTATTCTTTTACATCGCCCAATACATGGGGGTACCGATCTATCCGATTTTTTTTGTGCGCGGTCTAAATTTAACTGATGGGCAAATTAGCCTTGGTACAGCCCTCTTTTACGGCACCATGTTGTTGACTTCAATCAGGCTGGGGCCGATCAGCGATCGCCTAGGCTTTCGAGTTGTATTGGTGAGTGGGGCAGTATGTTATGGGTTGTATCCATTATTAATCGCCATAGACGGCTTTGCCACCTATTTACTCGGCTCGCTGGTTGGGGGAATCAGTTGGGCATTAGCGTATGGGGGGCTGGTGAATCGATTGATGGAGCGCACGCCAGAAAACAAGCGACCGTTCCATATGTCGTTCCATAATCTTGCGCTCAATTTCGGCATTTTGGGTGGTTCACTCCTCGGATCTCTGCTAGCGGATTGGGTGGGATTGCGTCCTTCTCTCTGGGTCGTTGCTGGGTTGCGTGTCCTGGCTGGATTAATATTGGCGCTTTGGGCGTAATGCCATTGGGGGCGAGAGACTGCTGACAATCTTGATAGGCAACCTCGCTAGAGGTACTTTTTCCCTATTGTTCGAGGCATACAGGCAATATACGATATGTAAGACTGGCGGTTAGCTGGCGGCGCTGACCCTGCTCCTGGCTAATAAGTTCAACACATACCTGCACACCCAACAAGGAGGATTTGATGATAAAAAAAATTGCCTGGCTTGCCGGTTTGATCTTGATTATCGTTTCCGCCTGTTCAGGGAGTGAACCCGAATCGCTCCCCGCAGACTCTCAAGGAGGGGGTGGCACGCCAACGCCCATCTCCAATTTACCGGGTCAGGTCGAAGAAGATGTCAAGCCGCCAGAACGCGATCGATTTGACCCTGAGCAGTTTTCTGAAGCCATTGGCGACTATGTGCTGCGCCCTGCAGATCTACCAAACGACTACCGCATACCACAAGGCGGTGAACATCGCCTCTCCAACTTGGGGGTTATACAGGATAGGGGTGAAGTGGAGGGCAAACACTACATTGTAGATACAGGCCGCGTAGATGGCTGGCATCTGGAGTTGGAGCGCAAGAAGAAAGAGGACATTGCCCCGGGGACAATGGAGAGCGCCATCGAGCTATTTGAATCCAGTGAGGGGGCAGAGCTGGCATTGAGCAGGGATTGGTTCAAAGCCTACCGAGAGGAAAACAAAACCCCGAACTGGAT
>DATCYX010000492.1:0-2612 GCA_036526235.1 Anaerolineales bacterium
AACCCGATGTGCGCGTGACCTGTTTCAGGATGTCCGTAATTTTCGCAAAGGTTATAGAGACCTTCCAGGCAGCGCTCGCATTTTCCGCAGCCGACATGCGCTTCTACGCCAACAAGATCGCCTTTACGCAAGCCTTTTACATTGGACCCGACCTCCACAATTTCACCGCCCCATTCGTGGCCAGGGATGTGTGGAAATTTTACAAATGGGACTGTGCCGTGCAGTATCTTGACATCCGTCGCGCAAATAGTGGTGGCTTTAACAGAAACAATCACCCCGTTAGCGTCTGGTGTGGGGTCAGGAACATCGCTGAGTTCAAATGTATCAGGGCGGGTAAAGACAACCGCGCGCATGACTCATCCCACCCTTATCCATCCCAGAAACGGGAGCCATCTTTCTCTTGACCATATCCAAGCCAATCATCCATCTTTTTCAGCAACGGGTCCATCACAGGGAAATTGGAGACGAATGTGCGCGCCACTTCATGCACCAGTCCAGGTTGCTTGGTGAACGGGCAAGCCCGCACGCAAACCGTGCAATTGGCCGCTACACCCAGGTCCCAGTATTTGCGGCAAGCCTCATTATCGAGATGCCAGGTGTAATGACCCTGGCTGCATGATATGCTGTCACGCGACCAAGTGCGCTCACCCGTCGAGATGGCGTGGGCGGGACACTCGTCGGCGCACTTCTTACAAACCTCGCAGAATTCCGTCACACCAAAGTGGATCGGGTTGTCCCGTTCCATCGGCAGGTCGGTGACAATCTTGCACAGGCGCAGGCTGGGGCCGAACTCTGGCGTGACAAGCTTCCCATTGCGACCTTGCTCGCCAAAGCCTGCGTCAATCGCCATAGGGATGTTCAGCCCCAGATCGTTGATCGACGGGATGGCGTTGTAACCGATGCCGCGCAAGAATTCCGCTACACCTGAAACGATCAATCCCATGCGGCTATATGTGATACGCGTCTCAGCACAGCCCAGTGGCGAAGGGGTGTAATCCATCATCTGGGGGTCCATCGGGATTCCCATGACGATCACCCAGCGCATCTTTTCTGGGATGATTAGCTGCCCCTCGCTTTCTTCGGGTGAGTCCACGTCTGCGAAGACGATCTCTTTGTGCGTGCCATCCTTCCACCAGGCGTGCGAGTAGATGTACTGTTTGTTCAGGGGCACGATGCCCACCAGCGAGGCGCCAAAATAGTGCGCCACCCGCTTGACCACTTCAGCTGCTTTTTCGGGTGAGCCCTGCCAGGCCTCCACCCCAGGCGGTAGCTTGTTGCCCAGCGAGGACCAAGATGTCACGCCACGATTGGAATGGTTGATAGCATTACCCATGCGGAACACGCTCACGCCACCCGCGTCGAACAGGCTGTAGTCCTCCAGCTTGTAATTGGACTTGCCCAACTTGATCTTTTTAACCCGCACTTCAACGGATTTTCTGAGCAATGGCTTGAATTCTTCATCCCAGCTCGGGCGACCAACCGTCAGGTTGTTGTGCTGGTCGAAGCGCTGGTAGCTCTCATTTACCTGATACGGCGGGTTGTCGGGCGGCAATTGCTTGACATACAATCGAGACAAAAAATTCTTCGGCATCTCATCCTCCTCCCTGGCTTGCCGTTCTTACCGCCTGCAAAATATTCTGGTACGATCCACAGCGGCATAGATTACCCGATAAATATTCGTGGATTTCATCTTCGGTTGGCGAGGGGTTTTCGTTCAGCAAAGCCACCGTGGTTAGCACAAACCCTGGTGTGCAGTATGCGCATTGAAACGCCCCATGCTTCAAAAACGCTTGCTGCACAGGATGCAAAGTCTCCACGCCCCCCAATCCCTCTATGGTCAGGATTTCCTTACCTGCAACCTGCTCAGCCAGCACTAGACAGCTGCTGTGCGGCTTGCCGTCCACCAGCACAGTGCAGGCTCCGCAGATGCCAATACTGCAACCTTCTTTAGTCCCCAACAAACCCAGCTCATCGCGCAGGACTTCGAGCAGCGTGCTCGTTCTTGCATCAACCTCGTAATTATTCCCGTTCACATTCAGGATCATAGCCCAGGCTTCTCCCTTAGCGCCCGCAGCACTTTCTCGGCTGTGATGGGCAAATCCTTGATGCGTACCCCAACCGCATCCTCGATCGCGTTTGCAATTGCAGGTGCAACTGGCGGCAGGGTCATTTCACCTATGCCGTGCATCTCACCCTCTTCGGATTCGATGCAGATGCTGATCAATTCGGGCGGGATGTCGCGGATGGATGGGATCGGGTAATCAGCCAGATTAGGATTGGTGGGCTGCCCACCATCGAAAACGATCTCCTCCATCATGGCAGGACCAAGACCGTAGACCACATTACCATCATTTTGCATTTGCGCCAGGTGTGGATTGACCACCTTACCAGCGAAGGATGCCGCAGAATAGCGCATAATCGTTACACGCCCCGTTTCGGTATTAACTTCCACCTCGGCTGCGCCTGCTCCCTGGTGCCAGTGTGGCGTGGACACGCCCTGTCCCGTCTCAGGATCCATCTTGAATGCCGTGGCATACTCTCCCGACTCTTCCAGAGAGTCGAGACCATTACGCTTGAGCACATCCGCAAATGAAATGGATGTGTCTTCGGCT